>JAFYOL010000205.1 GCA_017560205.1 Erysipelotrichaceae bacterium
AGGTTGTTCATCGACGGAAACCAAAACACCTGAAAAGAACACAGAAGTTGAAGCTAAGAATGTAACGATTGAATTGTCAGATGAGAAAATAGTTGTTTCTGATGAAAGTGCAGTAACACTTTCTCATGACATTCTTTATTATGAAGCAGGACATGATGCGACTTATGGTGAAGGGAATGCATCTGAAGAACATACAAAGGAAGAAGCAGATCTTCATACAGTTATCACGATTAGAGAACCAGGTACGTATCGTGTCAGTGGAACATTGTCTTATGGACAGATAGCGATTGATTTAGGTGAGGATGCCAAGAAAAATTCAGGTGCAGTTGTCACACTGGTACTTGATGGTGTTGATTTGACATGTACAGTAGCACCTGCAATTCTTGTCTACAATGCTTATGAATGTGCTTCAGATACAAAAGAGAATCCGAATATGAATGTCAATTTGACAAAAGCAGGATTTAATCTTGTCTTAGAAAATGAGAATGTGATTTCAGGTGGTCATGTAGCGAAAATTTACAAACCTGGAACAGAAGATAAACTTCATAAATATGATGCAGCAATTGCATCACAGGTGTCATTCAATATCAAAGGTGATGGATCATTGAATCTGACTGCAGACAATGAAGGGATTGAAACGAGAATGCACATGCATATCCGTTCCGGCAACATTACAATCAATTCTGGTGATGATTCGCTGAATGCTGGAGAAGATGGTGTTTCTGTCATTCGAATTTCTGATGCATCAGTGGTATGCAACGCTAATTTCGGCGAAGAAGGCGATGGCATTGATTCCAACGGCTGGGTTGTGATTGAAGGTGGATTTGTCAGTGCAACAGGTAATGAAAAATCCATGGACAGTGGTTTAGATTCAGACAATGGTATCGTGATTACAGGTGGTACAGTCATCGCAACAGGTAATATGCTGGATAGTATCTCATCCGATACAAACCAGGTTGTGCTGGCACTGCAGTCAATGAACGTTATTGAAAAAGGAACACTGTTGATGGTAAAGCAGGGTGACACTTCAACCGTCTTTAAAAATGAGGTCAACACATCCATTCTTGTGGTCTCTTCCCCTGATTTTACAGAAGATACTGCCGAATTGTGGCAGCTTGAAAGTGCTGAAGGTCAATGGTGGGCTAATGTCATGAGTCAGGTTGATTCTGTTGTGACTTCAGGAAAATATCAGGTGATTGCAGGGACAAACTTTGGTGGTATGCAACGTCCTGGCAACATGCAGATGCCTCAGGGAGGAAACTTTAATTTTGAGGATATGCCTGAAGGGAATTTCGGTTTTGATGGTGAGTTCAATTTTGAAGGTATGCCAGAAGGTGACTTCAACTTTGGTGAAAATGGCGAAGGTGGTTTCAATTTCGGTGGCAACTTTGGCGGAGAATTCAATTTTGAAGACATGCCAGAGGGAAATTTTGATCCAGGTAATATGGAAATCCCTGAAGGAAACTTTGATCCTAGTCAGTCTGGTCGACCAGAAGGTGGTTTTGATCAGATGCCAGGATTGGGTGGATTCAATGGTTCAAGTGAAGGATTTAATCAGATGGAATTGACTGGTTCAACAGAATTTACACTTTCAAAAGGTTTGAATCAGTTGATGCTGATGGGAATTGAATAAAAATGAAAACACTGCTTATGCAGTGTTTTTTCTGTGGTATAATGCTCACGAGGTTATGAATATGAAAAATGCATGGATTAAAAAAGTATTAAATCAGGAAATGAAACTGGCAACAGGTTGTACAGAACCAGGTGCAATTGCCCTGTGTGCAGCTTATGTTGGAGAAAAAGTAACAGAAGAAATTCGTTCAGTTCAAGTGAACTGTTCGGTCAATATTATTAAGAATGCAATGTCTGCCTGTATTCCAAACATGAATCCAAAAGGAGTGGATGTTGCTTGTGCGATTGGTTTGATGATTGCCGATCCGTCTGCATCACTGAATCTTTTGGAAAAAGTAACTGCCGATCAGATTGAAAAGGCAATGATTCTGGCTTCTTCTGGTCTGATTCAGGTGGATGTTGCGGATACAAAGGAAAAAGTCTACATTGAAGTCATTGCGGAAACACAAAATCATGTGATTCGTGGTGTCATTGCGAAAATGCACAATCATTGCATTACATTGGAAATTGATGGTGCTGCAGTTTTAAACAATGATATTGAAGAAGTTAAAAGTATCAGTTATGAAGAAATCAGTGAAAATCTGACCTTTAAAGAAATCGTTGAATTTGCGGTCAATGCAGATGGTCATGATCCTGATTTTTCAGTGATTTATCAGTCAATTCTTTTAAATGGTCGTATTGCTGAGGATGGATTGGTCAACAACTATGGTCTTCAGGTTGGTAAGATTATGCAGCTTCAGATGAATACGAATGAAATTGGAACAGATCTTGTCAATCAATGTGTATGTTACACCGCTGCAGCATGTGATGGACGTATGGCAGGATGCCCGCTTCCTGCAGTATCCAACTCGGGCAGCGGCAATCAGGGAATTGCATCATCGCTTCCTGTTTCTAAAGCTGCAGAACTCATGAAAGCCAAAGATAAGCAGTTCCGTGCAGTGCTGCTTTCAAGCCTTGTGACGATTTATATCAAATCAAAGTTAGGGAAGCTTTCTGCGTTGTGCGGAGCTACAGTTGCCGGTATTGGCTCTGCAGTTGCCCTGACTTGGCTGAAGGGTGGAAGCATTGAACAGATGGAATATGCAGTTCATAACATGATTGGAAATGTCACAGGAATGCTGTGTGATGGTGCTAAGGCTGACTGTGCTTTGAAAGTGGCAAGCTGCACACATGCAGCCTTTCTGGCAAGTACTCTGGCAATGAATCATCTGGTGGTTCAGCCGACAGAGGGTGTTGTAGAACATCATGTGGAAGGAAGTATTTCAAATCTTGCACGTCTGGGAAAAGAAGGAAGCGATGTGCTGGATGAAATGATTCTGGATATGATGCTTTCAAAAAAGAAAGAAAACTAAAAAACTTCGTGCATTCTTCACATAGAACAGGTATAATAGTTCAGCATAGTTCACTTATATGTGAATCAGGAGAAGTAAGATGAAGAAAAAAGATTTAATTGTGATTCTTGGAATGCTTCTGCTTGCAGGTGCTCTGTTTGGCGGATTTAAAGTCTATGAATCCTTGAATAAACCAAAAGAAGAGTTTGGAATGGTTGTCCATGGCAACAAGATTCTGTTCTACTTTGATGTCAACAAAGATGCAACCTATGATTTTGATGGAAATTATGGTCATATGCATCTGGAAGTAAAGGACGGAGCATTCCGTGTTTATGATGTTGAATGTCCAAATCAGATCTGTGTTGCGATGGGGTGGGTAGAGAAAGATGATATCTTTGCCTCTGTAGGTATTTCCTGCATTCCAAATCAGATTATTGTCGTATACAACGCGGAGGAATAAGAATGGGTAGAAATAAGACAAGACGCCTTGTTTATCTCACCATGCTTTCTGCGATGGCAATTACCATCAATATTCTGGAATCGACATATCTTCCAGTGTTTCCTTATGGTATTCGATTTGGTCTGGCCAACATTATTGCGCTGATTACGATTGAACTGTTTGGGATTAAAGAAATGCTGATTGTCAATATGATGCGTGTCATGATTGGGAATCTGCTTCGTGGACTGATTTTCGGTTCAACATTCTGGATTTCACTGTCTGGTGTTATCTTGAGTTCTTTGATGCTGATTCTGGCCAGAAAGCTGTTGAAACTGCCTTTGTTGTCAACAAGTATGTTTTCAGCTTTAGGGCATTCAACGGGTCAGGTATTGATGGTTATGTTTTTCTATCATCAGACCAGCATGATTATGGTACTGCCATATTTGTTGATTTCTGCAATTCCTACTGGAATGCTGACAGGATTTACTGCACAGGGTGCACTTAAACTGTTGAAGAAAAATGTCAGAATTTAACATTGCCTGAGAAATCAGGCTTTTTTTATCCAAAGAAAAAAGACCTCTTATGAGGTCTTTTGATTAAATGATGAAGTTTCCGTTTTCAAACAGAGTCACTGTTTCTCCGTTTTCTTTTGTCCCTACAACGTGCATGTCACGGCTTCCAAACATGAAGTCAACGTGTGTCATAGAGCTGTTTGCACCAGCTTCTGCCAGTTCTTCTTCACTCATGGATGTGCCGTTTTTAACGTTCATTGGGTATGCACGTCCAAGTGCCAGATGGCAGCTAGCGTTTTCATCAAACAGAGTGTTGTAGAACAGGATGCCTGTCTTGTTGATAGGGGAGTCATAAGAAATCAAAGCAACTTCTCCTAAGTAAGCTGATCCTTCGTCAAATTCAATCAGATTCTTCAAAGTTTCAACTTCTTTTTCAGCACCGTAGTTGACTGCTTTACCGTTTTCAAATTCAATCCAGAAGTTTTCAATCAGTTTGCCCTGATAGTTCAGAGGTTTAGTTGCGACAACTTTACCGTTGACACCATATTTGTATGGCATGCAGAAGTTTTCTTCAGTTGGGATGTTTGGGTTGAAGACAACACCTTTGGTTGTTTCATCGCATCCACCAGCCCATACGTGATTTTTAACCAGTTCAACTGTCAGATCTGTACCTGTTTCTGATTTAAAGTGAAGAGTCTTGAAATTGTGTTCATTCAGAATGCGTGAATGTTCAGTGATTTCATGATTGTGCTTTTTCCATTCTTCAACAGGGTCATTGTCATCGCTGACGCGTGAACTCATCAGAATTGCATCCATCAGCTTGTTGATGGCATCTTCTTCACTCAGCTCAGGGAAAACAATCTTAGCCCAACCTGCAGATGGAAGGGCAACAATCGACCACTGACCTTCATTGTTCATGGTGTATTTCTGAAGGTGAGCTGTCTTTTTCATGCGAGCCATCTGTGCACTCTGCATTTTAACAGGGTCAACAGATTTCATCAGTCCAGGTGTAGAACTGATAACGTGCAGGAAAGCTGCACCTTTGTCCTGAGTCCACTGAACTTTATCAATCGACCACTGAGGTACTTCACACAGAGTTTCTGTTGAAGCGTTCATGTAAGTTGCCAAGGCAACCTGTTCATCTGACCAGTTAACGATAACTTCGCCTGCATTTGCTGCATAAGCAGAGTTCACGCACATTCTGATGAATTCGTAGTCTGTTACTGATCCGTTAATGACTAAAAGCTGTCCTGGCTGTACATTAGCACCAATGCGTACTGCAAGATCAGCATATTTCTGTAATGTTTCTTTTTTTACCATAAGAATGATCTCCTTTGTCTTACCAGTTTATGATACATCATTTTGATGATGGATTCAAATTGGACTTTTTAAACACAAGTTTAGTTTCAGTGGAAAGTTCAGCATCATAAACATAACCGTATTCATTGAAAATATAAAGTTCTTTGATGTCTGTGATTTGATGGACTGCACAGAATCTGACCATGCTTCCTCGACACATCTTGGCTTCAGTTGCCTTCGTCGTCAGTTTTCCTTTGTGTTCACAGACAAAATCCACATCAATGATTGTGACATCATCACTTTGATAAGATTTAATGCACTGTGAATATTCTTTTGAAGCCAGGTTTAAAATCAAATGATCTTCATTTGTGAGTTCATCATAGAGTTTTCTGTTCCAGAAGTCGTATAAATTTGTAGAATTGAGTTTTGCCTGCATTTCAAGACGATAAGGGACAATCCCATCCATTGGCTTTAAAATTCCATAAAAACCTGAAAGAATGCGCAATGTCTTCTGCAGGTAATCAATTTCTTCCAGAGAGAACAGATGAGATCCCATGTGCTGATACTGAAGACCAACATAACTCATTAAAGCACAGGATGTATTTCTGTCTAAGCTCATATTCTGAAAACGCTCATAATTCAGATTCAGTAATTGATCATTGCATTCCAGTACATTCTTTAATTCTTCCTTTGTATATGCTCTGATTTCATTTAAAAGAGTCTGTGTTTCATTAAGATAAACAGGGATACTTTCAGGAATGAAATCATCATTAGAATTGATCATTTTTTTAGCAGGTGAAATAATAATTTTCATAAATTACCTCGTTTTAGTTATTGTAGCACAGCTTTTGTGAAATGTCCTTGAATGTGCTATACTATGAATCTGGAGGAATCCTATGAGAAAATTGATTTTAATTGCCTGTGTTCTCTTTTTGTGTGCTGGATGCAGTGTAAAGAAAAATATCATTCAGGATCTGAATCTGAGTCCTAATGATATGATGAGTTATGAAACAATGAATGAACCCTCTGATCGTTTTTATGAACTGACTTTAAAGGAAGCACTTCGTCTTTTTGAAGAAGAAGGAAGCGGTATTCTTCTGATCAGTCGTTCAACATGTTCGCATTGTCTGAATGCAGTACCTGTATTGGCAGAAGTTGCCGATAAGCATGATTTGACAATTTATTATGTAGATTGTGGAAAGGGACTTGAATCAGAAGATCTGGAGAAGCTGGAGATTTATGCAAAAGATGTTCTGGGAGCTCGTGGAGTGATGGTTCCAATTGTCTTTTCCATTGTCGATGGCAAAGCCTTAGGGAAACATATTGGCACAGTATCAGATGAAGATGGTCTGCTTACGGATGAGCAGTGGGATAAGACTGTACAGACGTATGAAAGACTTCTGGAAGACTGGATAAAGTAAAAGAGAGTTAGTTCAACTCTCTTTTTAATTTAATACCAGGAAAGTTCTCTAGAATTCATGAAAATGACCCCACTTGAAACCATGTAGGGCTTATGGTAATCTATAATCACTCAAAAGAAGAAGTTATTGGCATATACGCATACTGAATTGAATAGG
>JAFYOL010000206.1 GCA_017560205.1 Erysipelotrichaceae bacterium
ATCATCAGCAGTTTTTTTGCACTTTCAAGCTTCTGACTGTTTCTTCCAATTTCTTTCCCATATTCCAAAACACCTTCGTGAGCATTGCACATATGATTCAAATCCTCTCTTTCTGCTTCTGATAAAAGTATACCATATTCTTCTTTAAGTATAAAGATACGCTCTTCTTTGGCCAGTTTTGAGCTGAATAGTACACTCAGCATCATCAGTGCACTTTTGTCGGTTACATCAATGTCATCATGCAGACACATGATATAGATTCTTTCTGTGTTCATTACATCAGCATATTCATTCATTTCTGGTGAATTTGAACTGAGATTTAAATCCAGTATTTCACCTCTCAGTTCTTTTGGCGGATGAATCACAATCCAGATACTGACACATTTCTTTAAGTCACTGAAATCTTCTTTGAAACTTCCGTCTTTTTCTTTTCTTTGCCAGACAATCATTCTGGATCCTGTATGGATGCAGCGTTTCAGAAATGATTCCAGTCTGGATATCTTTCCCTGAGGCTCCAGATCGACAAACATGCCATCCTTATGGGGAATGTGATAAAGCAGGTCATAGAAGATTTTTGCATCTGGTTTTGTGATGTCTTCCACATTCAGAACACTCATGCGTTCTGTGATGTTGTCTGAGTTTAAAATATCCATGATTTCATTCAATGATAGATCTTTAAACTCTTCAATAATTGATTTAAGAATCATCGCAGTGATACTCTTAAAACGAAGTACTTTCTTGCAATAAGCATCATATTGATTTTCAGTTGTATTTATCATAAGTTTCCCTCCACTTTAGTTATTCACCAAAAAATGGAAAAACCTCAAAAATTTTTTGATAAAATGATAAAATTGAAGCAGGAAGTGAAAGTATGAAAGATTTTGATATAACACAACTTAAAAAAGCAATCGTTTATACAGAACGTATGATCAATGGACACCATCCTGTTCATAATTCTCTTTTAAATTTGGATGATACACTCAGGGATAAGAATGTAATTCGTTATCTTGGTTTTGTAAAAGAAATTCTGGAACAAGTACATGAGAATCGAGGGCATTTACCAAGTCAAAAAGAAGTCAGTGCATTTTCATTGTTTCCTGTACAACTTCTTGATCTGTACACTTATATCGAAGATAAAAGCATTGCGCATGTTTTGAAACAACTCTATGAACCTGCAACCAATCAAAATCTGAAAAAGATATCTGCACCCAAAATGACAAGTCTGCTTAAAGATGAAGGATATCTGAAAGATGAAATCAATCCACAGACTGGTGAAACGATAAAAGTGCCTACTGATAAAGGGAAAGCAGCTGGTATTTATCAAAGAAAACGTGATTATAATGGACAGGTTTACCTGGCGACCATTTATAATGAATCAGCGCAAAAACTGATTCTTCAACTCATTAAGGAGCAGGTGACAAAATGAACAAGAAAATTTCAATTAAAATGTCATGCCTTATGGAAGCTATTGAACAGGCCTCCGATTTTTCTACATGTCTCTATGATTTAGAGAAACAGGAAAATGTCTGGTTATTCGAAGAATTTCCTGATGATGAATTGGAGGAGATGATTGAAGATCAGTTTGAACGTTTTGTTCATCTTCCAGATCAATATGACATTCATGAATATCGTTTTATGATTGCGTTTATTGATCAGGTTCAAGATGAAAGAATCAGAATGAAACTGGATCGAGCAGTAAGAGGAAAAGGAGCATTCAGAAGATTCAAGGATTGTCTTCTTTATGAAGAAATTGAAAAACAATGGTATGCTTTTCTAGACAATGCACACAGAGAGTTTGCAGCCCAATGGTGCAATGAAAAAGGCTATGACCTGATTATGGATGAACAATGATTCAATAGGACAGGAGGAACTCAATGATTTATACAGAACTGACGAAAAAGGCAATGAAACTCTGTTTTGAAGCCCACAAAGAACAGAAAGACAAAAGTGGTTTACCTTATGTCTTTCATCCATTTCATCTGGCAGAGCAGATGAAAGATGAACACACAACCGTTGTAGCTTTGCTGCATGATGTGGTGGAAGATACAGAAGTGACACTGGATGATCTTAGAAAAGAATTTCCTGCAGACGTTGTGGATGCGATTGCATTGATGACTCACGATGATAACGAAGACTACATGTCTTATGTAGCAAGAATTAAACAGAATTCAATCGCAAAAGCAGTAAAGATTGCAGACCTTACGCACAACAGCGATACAACACGTTTGGACACTGTAACGGATAAGGATATCCAGAGAGTACAGAAATACAGGAAAGCGTTGGAATTGTTGAATAACTAAAAAGAAGCCCAGTTTTTGAACTGGGTTTTGTATTTCTGGAGTTACTTATATCGCAATTGTCCTTCTGGTATAATTTGATTGTGGAGGAATGATGATGGGAAAGAAGGGTAATGTGATGAAACGAATACTTATCAATAAAATACAATGCAATAAGTGTGGTGAAGTCATTGAAAGTACATCAAGACATGATTTCAAATTCTGTAAATGTGGTGCTGTTGCAGTGGATGGTGGTAAAGATTATTTGAGAAGATGCGGGTATCGAGAAGATTGGAAAGAATGTTCAATTTTTGAAGATATTGATCATCCTGATGATTACATATCCAATATGAATGCTGAAAAATAGTGTAAAAATAGTGAAAAAATAATGTAGATTTATCATACCGAATATTGTGAAACAAAGAATACGTTCATATTCACTAAGTGACTTTGCAAAACATAACAGTAAGACGATACTCTCTAGAATAAAGTGATACCATAAAAAAATACCAGATGCTGTCAGCAGACTGGTATTTTTTGGAATTGTTGAAAAATTAAAAATAGACCAGTTTCTCGGAGGAGGGGACTGGTCTTCTTTTATAACCTATGATACAATGCAACTAGAAACCAGTTGCTTATTATAGTGAGAAAGAGAGGATATCTTTACGTAATGAGCAAACTAGAAAAAGCATTGACCAGAATAGCTTCTATTCCTAAAGACTATACTTATGAAGAAGCTAAAGCATTATTGAAGCAACTTGGTTTTGAGGAGATTCAGAAAGGTAAGACATCTGGATCAAGAGTTAAGTTTTTCAGGAAAACGGACAATGATGTAATTTTACTGCATAAGCCTCACCCGCAGAAGGAAATGAAACCACGAGTCATACGACAACTAAAAGTTCATTTACAACAGATAGGAGAACTGAAATGAAAAATGTAATGGAATACAAAGGATATCATGCAAGGATTGAATTCGATGTTGAAGACTGCACTTTGTACGGTAAGATTGATGGGATTCAGGATTTAGTTACTTTTGAGAGTAAAAATCCTCTTTTGATTAAAAAAGAATTTGAAAAAGCGGTGGATGATTATCTTGAATTCTGTAAAGAAGTTGGAAAAGAACCGGATAAAGAATTCAAAGGATCGTTTAATGTTCGAATTCAACCAGAACTTCATAAACGTTTAGCACTGGTGGCATTGATGAATGGTGATACATTGAATGCCTCTGTAGAAAAAGCAATTAGCCAGTATGTAAATCATTCTTTAAAATAAGACGAAAGCAGCGTAAAGCTGCTTTTTGCATATTTAATAAAGATGAGTAAACAGAGTTCTTGGGATGATTTTTATATTTAAGAATCTTCAAAAGTATGATCTTCTTATTCTCGATGAATTCCTTCTATCTCCAACAAATGAATCTGAACGTGCCTACTTTCTGGAACTTATGGAAAGCAGATGTAATAAGAAATCAACTATCTTCTGCAGCCAATGGACACCAGAGGGATGGCATCAGCGTTTAGGGGATGGACCTATCGCAGACGCAATCTTGGATCGTATTATCAACAACTCATACACGATCGTATTACATGGAAAATCCATGAGAGAAGAATATTCTAGAATCAAATAAACAACACGCCACTGGTCATATGATCAGTGGCTCTATTATTGTGTACGTACTGGCTCTCGCCACTGGACGGAGTGGCTCCAATGAGTGAACGGGGTGGCTCAATTTTCGCTGAACAAGGTGGCTCCGTCACACCGGAATATTCATAAAAAACACACAGGTTTTTCTTCTGTGAATAAAGAAGATGAACTAAACTTTTTTGAAGTTTCAGATTCATTGAAATTAGATTTACGCCATGGTATAATGATAAAAAATTACCAAAAAGGTAATAAAAGTGAAGCGAAGGGAACTGTATCAAGATTTGCTATCGTAATGGAAAGGTTGAAAAATTATGTACTGATTTCATGAAGGCAAAAAAGGAATTATCTGAAGAGATTGCTGAAGGTTTGCATTCACTGATTAACATACTTGAGAATGCTGACAATTTACGTGATATTTTTAAAATGAGCATATACTATCTACATCCACTTCAAGGAAAGAGGAAGGGGCAATATGCACTGGATATTGCGGGCAGAAGAGCTGGATATCGCTTGATAATAATTCCTTTGGACCCAGATGGAAATCCATGGAAAGAAAAAGATGTAAATATTGTATATAAATCAACACAAGTGATACTAGCATGGGAGGTGACAAATCACTATGACTAAAATTCAATATGAAGAGTTAATTGCTTTTCATCCAGGATATTATCTTAAGCGATATATAGAAAACCAGGGAATTACACAAGAAGAATTAGCAAAACGTCTTCAGACTACACCAAAGTATGTCAGTGATCTTGTTAATGCACGAATTAATTTGACAGATGAAATGGCACTTAAATTGTCTCTTGTATGCGATACATCAGTAACAATGTGGTTGAACCTGAATCAGAAATACATTGAGAAGAAACTTCTTATTGAAAAAAGAATAAAATTAGATGAAGAATGTAAACTTGCTAAAATGCTTGATTACAAATTCTGGTCTGATTTAGGTTTTGTAAAAGCGACAAAAAATATTGCTGAGAAAGTAGAAGAGTTACAAAGATACCTTAAAATTTCTTCTTTAAGTGTTTTAACTGAAAGAGATTTTTTAGTTCAGTACAGATCTGGAGTTTCCAAAATCGAAGATATTCATGTTATGAATGCGAATGCATGGGTACAGACTGCGATTAATATTGGGACTCAAAGTGAAGTGAGTCCATTTAACAAGAACAAATTAACTCACGCAATTGATGAAATTCGTGGTATGACTGTAATAGATCCAGAAGTTTTCTATCCGCGATTGGTTGAACTTTTGGCAGAGTGTGGGGTTGCGCTGGTGCTGTTGCCTAATCTTAAAAACAGTGGTGTTAATGGTGCAGTGAAATGGTTAAGCAAAGATAAAGTTGTTCTTGCATTGAATAATCGACGAAAATATGCTGATGTTTTCTGGTTTGCATTATTTCACGAACTAGGGCATGTCCTTCAGCAAAGAATCAAGTTGCTGCATGTAAGTGATCCTAATATAACAAATTCTGATGAAAATGAATTGATTCTTAAACTAGAAAAAGATGCTGATGATTTTGCACAGAATACATTAATTCCAAAAAGCAAATACGATGCTTTCATTAATAATAATTTTAAGAAATTTGATAAAAACACGGTTTTGGAATTTGCGAAAGAGATTCATTTAATGCCAGGTATTGTGGTAGGAAGATTACAGAAAGATGGATATCTTTCATATCAGTCTGCATTGAATAAATGTAAAGTTCAATATGAAATCGGAAAGTAAATGAATGATACGAATGGGGGATTTGATATTTCAAATCCCTTTTTTATTAATCAAATTTGTACAGTAATATAGTAAGTTAGCTGTTGACTAAATTTTGAATTACTTTTATGAGTATGTCAGAACTGGGCTCAAAAGGTACAGTTGTAACTTTTTCAGAGTATGAGTCAAAAGATAAAATAATCATTGAGAAATTTAAAAATATGAATCTTTTAGGCACTGAATTGCAAGGATTTAAGTTTGAACCAACACTTAGTTTTGAAGTGACTATTGTTTCTCAAAGATTATATGAATATATAAAGAGTCTTTCTGTGATATGATTTATGTAGATAATTGAACTAGAAAAAGGTGGTACCATGAATAAACGTAGAATAATTATTGATTGTGATCCAGGACATGATGATGTCATGGCGATTTTCTCTGCACTTGCACATCCAGAAGAGATTGAAATCTTAGGGTATACCACAGTATGTGGGAATCAGATTCTGGATAAAGTGACTAGAAATTTATGCAGTGTGCTTTCGATGATCAAAGAAGAGGGTGTTGTAGCAAAAGGGTATACAGAACCCATCTTTGTAGAGAAAGATCCACAGCCTGCAGCACATGGAGAAACGGGATTGGATGGTCCTGTCTTATCAGAACCAACAATTCAACCAATTGATAAACATGCGATTGAGTTTATCAGAGAGTGTGTTGAAAAATATGATGATGTAACACTGGTTGCGTTAGCTCCATTAACAAACATTGCGATGTTTTTAAAGACATACCCTCATTTAAAAAGCAGAATCAAAGAGATTGCATTGATGGGTGGTAGTATTTATGGTGGGAATATTATCCCTTGTGCTGAGTTTAATCTCTATGCTGACCCTCATGCAGCACACATTGTGTTCAACAGTGGTCTTCCAATTACGATGGCACCAATTGAAATCTGCAGTGAAACAGGGATTTATCATCATGAGATTGACAACTTGATTCATGGTGGTCCTGTAAGTAGATTAGCACATGATATTCTTCAGTTTTTCTCTTTGTACAACAGAAGACGCAATCGCAATCAGTCGCCAATCTTTGATTTAGTGCCTATCATGGATATCCTGCATCCTGAACTGTTTGAATCAGTAAGATGTAAA
>JAFYOL010000207.1 GCA_017560205.1 Erysipelotrichaceae bacterium
CCAACATTTGAAAAAACATCAGCTCATGAAGAAACAGAAGAGATGCTTCTGAACAGTTGGGTAGATACGTTGCCTGAGCCTGTTTCTTCAGAAATGAAAAGCTTATATGAAGAAATGTCAGAAAGAAAAACGGTTGAAGCGAAAGTATACAAGGCAATTGACAGTCTGGAAGCTTTGATTCAGCATAACATTTCTGATCTTTCAACATGGATTGAAAAAGAGTATGAACTAAATAAGACTTATGCTGATGATAAGGTAGCTTTCTCTGACTATCTGAAAGAGTTGAGAGAAGAGATCCGTAAGGATACATTTGAGAAAATAGGTGAAAAACAATGATGAAGGTTTATGGTGCTGAAATCTGCGTTGACTGCAGAAATTTCAAGGCAATTCAGAAAAATCGTGGATTTGAAGTCGAATACATTGATATGACTGAAAACACAAAAAACATGCGAGAGTTTCTTGCGATTCGAGACAATGATCCGATCTTTGATGAAGTGAAACAAAGAAATGGCATTGGTATTCCTTTGTTTGTAAGAGAAGACGGGCAGAAGACATTTGATTTAAATGAAGCACTCTCCTGGATTAATCAGCCGGAAGTAGAAGATCATGAAATTGTAGAGAAAATCATGGCCTGCAGCATTTACGGTTGTAAATAACGGGATATTGCAATAAAATGGGATAAAGTCAGGATGAAATTAGGGGATATTTTATGGAATTGTTGATTGTTGTGCTGGTGTCTTATCTGTTAGGTACATCAAGCATGTCTTATTATTTAGCAAAATTGAATCAGGTGGATATTCAGAATAAAGGTTCTAAGAATCTGGGGGCATCCAATGCGATGATTCTGATGGGCTGGAAAGCTGGTATTCTGGTTGCGGTTCATGACGCAGGGAAAGCGTTGCTGGCAATTGTGCTAGCAAAAGTACTGTTTCAAAATGTAGCTTATGCGGCAGAAGCTGCAGGTGTGGCTTCAGTTGTGGGGCATGTGTTCCCATTCTGGTTGAAGTTCAAAGGAGGCAAGGGTCTGGCTTCCTTTATCGGTATGGCTTTGGGTCTGAATGTCTGGGTTGGTATTGGTTTGATTGTACTGTTGTTTGCGGTAATGCTGATTACTGATTACATCGTTTTAGGAACAGTCAGTGTTATTATCGGTCTTCCATTGATCATGGCATTTGTGCTGCACAATCCAACTGGTGCACTGATTGTCTTGATTGCGACAGCATTGATTGGCTGGAAACATCGTGAAAACTATGTGCGTATCTACAATGGCACTGAAATTCGATTCAGAAAGGCTAATAAAGGGGAATATAGAGAGAAAAAATAAGGCAGGAAATATTTTCCTGCCTTTTCTTCTGGTATAATGTCTACAGGTGAAAGGTATGCTTCAAAGACTAAAACATCATTTCTTGAAAGGATTTAAAATTGCGCTGGGAACAGTCCTGGGTATTGTGATTGCGGAACTGCTGCATCTTCAGTTTGCCACATCAGCAGGCACTGTTGCCTTGTTGACTTTGTTGACGACAAAAAGAGGGACAGTACGTCTGATTGTTCAACGTCTGGTCAGTTTTGTGCTGACAGTTGTTTTGTGTTTTGTTGTGTTTAAATACATTACAATTCCTGTGTTTGCCTTACTTATAGTAGTGCTGATTGTTGCCTTTCTTCTCGTAGTGTTTAAATGTGAAGCTGCGTTGTCTGTCAATGCATTGATTGCGATTCATTTCTTTACAGAGCAGAATTTTACACCAACCTTTATTCTGAACGAATTTCTGCTCGTGTTGATTGGAATTGTCATTGCGTTTGTGCTGAATCTTTTTCATCGTTATACAGCATATGAAAATGAACTTGATGCAGCCATCAATAAAGTTGATAAAAAGATTCAGTCATTGATGAAAGACATTGTATCCTATATATGTCATCCTGATTCTCACTCTGCATCATGGGGACAGCTGGTAAAGCTTGAACAATCAATTCAACAGTACATCAAAGATGCACTGGAATATGATGAAAATGTATTTGGTACCTATTCACAGTATTATGTCGATTATTTTGAAATGAGATCGTTTCAGTGTGAAACCTTGCATCTTTTGCATTACAAGATTCGAAAGATTCGTACTATGCCGGAAGAAGCTAAAGAACTGGCAGATTTCATCGAGTATTTGATTCCTCATCTGCGTGAAACCAACGATCCATCTGCTCAGCTGCTTGTGCTACGTGATTTGTTGGAAGCACAGAAGAAACATGCATTACCTCAAAGTCATGAAGAGTTTGAAAACAGAGCGATTCTCTATCATGTTTTATTAGATCTGGAAGATTTCCTGTTAAGAAAAAAACAGTTCGTTGATCGACTTGATGACGAACAGAAAATCTTGCATTGGCAAAACAAAGGCTGATCAATTGATCAGCCTTTTCTTTTTGATTAAAGTTTTTTTAAAGTTCCATCAACGTAGATGTATGGCACATGCTGCTCAGGCAGAATGTGTGTTGATCCCATCGCGTTGAGTTTTTCCGGGTTGTTGGAATGAACACAGACAACGTTCTTAGGTGCAACGGTTGCGATCATCCAGCTCAAATGGTTAGGGAATGCGTGGTTGAAGGAATAAACGTTAGAATATCCAACATAACGCACACCAGCTTTTTCCAGCATTGACTGATGAATACGAACAGCCTTGTTTCCTTTACCGAATGGTTCACCAAACAGATGGAAGTATACACCACCATCAGCATCCAGAGAATGCAGGTCCATGATGTTCTTGTAAGACAGCTGAACCAGCACTTTGTCTTTGTTGGCGTTGATTTCTTCAAAGCTCAGCTGAGTGTTCTTTTCCTGAACCAGTTTCAGAATCTTTTCATCACATGGGCAGTCTGGATGATAGAACTGTACAGTTCTGTTCATCACTGTGTTGATGATATAAGCAGTTTCTGTTTCCCATACGATTGTACGTCCTGCATCAGCCGCATAACGAATCAGAGCATCAATCAACTGCATATCGCGGTGATAGATACAGAACAGACCCATTTTGTCAGTTGCAGACATCTGATTTCTTACGTCTTCATAAATACCAGATTCAAGGAACATACCTTCCAGAATCTCCTTGCCTGGTTTTGCCAGTTCTTCAATCTTTGAAGGGTCATGAATGAACTTTGTAGGTGAGTAAGAAGTACCATCAACAATCAGTACATCGATATCGATATCAATCAGCTTTTCGATTTCTGCAAAAGCCTTTTCCTGAGACAGACCATGGAAACGGATATCTCCGCTGTAATAGATTGTCATATCAGGTGCTTCAATCAGATAACCTGCAGATCCATAACATGGATGATCACTGAAGTATGGAGTGACCAGCAGTTTGCCATGCTGAATCTTATCACCGTATTCTACAGGAACGATGTTGTCATGTGGTGTACCTTCATCAATGTTTTCCAGAGCTTTCAGCAGTTCTGCACCATGATGATGCATATACACAGGAACACCTTCATGCAGATGCTTAATGTTGGACATGTGGTCCAGATGCAGATGTGAAATCAGGACAGCTGTTTTCATATCCGATGCTTCAAAAGGCTGAATGTTTCTGAACAGTGAGCCATCAAACATAGTCAGATCCTTGGCAGGATAAATACCATCAACAGATACAGTTTCACCTAAACGAATCGCATCTTTCAATGTATTTTCATTTCTGTGAAGAATCACACCATCATAGAAATTTGTATCTGGGCGGAATGGAGCACCGAAGTCAAACATCAGACGATGATCATCATGTGTTACGCTGACTACAACACCACTGCCCTTTAATCCTTCGTGGAAACGAATTTCAGTTTTCATTTTGATACCTCCACAAGTTTGTCATTTTCAAAAACATATGTTTTTCTCAGCTCAGGTAAGAATTGTGTTCTACCTTCCTTTGCCAGCAGACGTTCAGGATTGTTTCCGTGAGTTGGAATCAGAATCTTTGCATCAACTTCATCGCAGTAGAATTTTACCTGTGGTGGATAAGCATGTGTAAAGTAATTGTTCATGAAGAAGTTCACATGAGTGAATCCAGACATAGCCAGGATACGCTTCATATTGCCATAAGCAGGGTCGAATTCACCGATTGGAATTCCTCCTGAATGCAGATAAGAAGCATCCTGATTCGGCAGATCAAACAGTTCCATAATGTGTGGATATGTGTTCTGAATCAGATACTTAGAAGGATTTTCATGAACCTCCTTCTTTGAAATGACTGTAGCATGTTCCATCAGTTCATTGAACCAAGGCTGGTCATACTTGAAGTCAGGAACATAAACATTTACATCCTTATTGAAGAACTTGTGAACCAGATAAGCTGTTTCAGGTTCGAATGCGATGATTCTACCTGTCTTTTCAGCCATCTTTTCAAAAGCCATGACATCTGTCATTTCTCTTTCATAGAAGTTGAATACACACAGACCTGTCTTTTCGCTCAGGTTCTTGAGCAGCTGTGCATCCATCATTTCCTTGTTCATCATGCCTTCTGGCAGTTCAGCAGCACCAACAACTTCAGCATCTGCAGTGCCATACATCATCTTCATTGTGCCATCCATGAATGTTGTGCATTCACAAACCAGTACATCTGGTTTCTGTGCTTTTACATAGTCCATTTCAGCCCATACAGCATCCACATAATCACCATGCAGCAGCAGATCGCCTGTGTAATGAATCTTCATGTCAGGTGTAGTCACATAGAATGAGAAGTCCTGATAGCTCTTGGCATTCAACAGGAATGGTTTAACAGTGATTTCACCAATCTTGTATTCCTGATTAGGATCCAGTACTTTATACCCAGTTTTTCTCAGTGTTTTTACACCCTGACCTACTGCCTGTAATGCAGCTTCCAGACGCTGTGCAGGTTCACTCAGATAAACATCCACATCATCAGATACAAGACCCATGCATGACATGTGGTCCAGATGCATGTGAGTGATGAAAATAGAAGTGTGCAGATCAGATTCTTCTGAAGAAATCAGATTGAAATCCTTAAGTTCCTGTTTAGCATACAGGCCATCGATATGAGGTGCACGTTTCAGTGTTAATTCATCGAAAAGATAATTTTCTGTGCGGTGATGAACGATACCATCGAACATATCGCTTGAAGGATCATAGGCAGTACCGATTTCAAGCAGCAGGCGTTCTTTTCCATAAACAACGCTCATGACAACGCCACCAATTGTGTTCAGTCCGCCATAGAAAGTAATTTCAGTTCTCATAGCTTTCTCCTTTGTTTTAGCTAAACATTATAGCACATTCTAAGTTTATTTTAACACAAACTGCTCCATATATTGGATGCAATTTTTTACTTTTAGACGAATGAAAATAATTGATTTGGAAAGGTCATTACCTTATAATATTTGTGTAGTTTAATCACGGATTAAACGAGGGAGAAAAGTTATGATCGATCCAAATAGAAGGCCAGAAAACATGGAAAGAATCACTACAGCTGAACTGGCTGACAAGTTCATTGCTGAACAGGTTGAATTAGTTCGCCAGCAGGTTGGTGACAAGAAAGTTCTGCTTGCACTTTCAGGTGGAGTAGACAGCTCAGTTGTTGCTGCATTGCTGATCAAGGCGATTGGTAAGCAGCTGGTTTGTGTACATGTTAATCATGGTTTAATGCGTAAAAACGAATCTGAAGGCGTTATCGAAATGTTCCAGAATGGTCTGGATGCAAACCTGATTTATGTTGATGCAACAGATCATTTCCTGAATCTGTTGGCAGGTGTTGCTGATCCAGAACGCAAGCGTAAGATTATCGGTAAGGAATTCATCACAGTATTTGCTGAAGAAGCAAGAAAACTGGAAGATATCACATTCCTGGCTCAGGGTACAATCTATCCTGATATCCTGGAATCTATCAATGCAGCAGAAGGCAAGAAGGCTGTTAAGTCTCACCACAATGTTGGTGGTCTGCCTGAAGACCTGCAGTTTGAACTGGTTGAACCACTCAAACTTCTCTATAAGGATGAAGTACGTGTAGTAGGTGAAGCTCTCGGTCTGCCACATTCTATGGTTTACCGTCAGCCATTCCCAGGTCCAGGACTTGGTGTACGCTGCTTAGGCGCAATCACACGTGATCGTCTGGAAGCTCTGCGTGAAGCAGATGCAATCCTGCGCGAAGAATTTGATAAGAACGGTCTGGCAGAAAAAGTATGGCAGTACTTCATTGCGGTACCAGATATCAAGAGTGTTGGCGTAAAAGATGAAAGCCGTTATGAAGGATGGCCTGCAATCATTCGTGCAGTCAACACAAAGGATGCAATGTCTGCAACAATCGAAGAAATTCCATATGAAATTCTGCATCACATCACTCACCGTATCACTCATGAAGTACCTGGTATCAACCGTGTACTGCTTGATCTGACACCAAAGCCAATCGGCACAATTGAGTGGGAATAGTCCAAAATTATATTTGTTATTAAATCGTCATGTTTCATGGCGATTTTTTCTTTCTCGTATATTATTTATGCTCATTTATATCATGTATATAAAGAAAATGGTATCAAAAGGAAAAAGTGTGTTTAACGTTACCGAAATTGAAAAAATATCAAAAATGGTAACGTTAACGTGCATATAACGGTTATTTTATGCTATAATAAGTGTGGTGATAAAAATGAAATTATATAAAAGAGAAAAGTATTTAAAGAAAATAAGAGGTTTCTATGATGCAACTGATATTATCAAAGTCATTACTGGAGTTCGTAGATGTGGTAAGTCATCATTAATGCTGACAATTGCTGATGAATTGATGGAAAAAGGTATAGCTGAAGATAATATTATTTATATTGACTTAGATAAACGTGGATATAGAAATATTAAAAGTGCAGATCAATTGGATGCTTTGATTGAAGAAAGAACAATGAACATCAAAGGTACAAAATATCTATTCATTGACGAAGTCCAAAATGTAGATGGGTTTGAAGAAGTGTTAAATGGATTTAGATCAGAAGATGATTATTCTATCTTTATAACTGGATCTAATTCATATTTATTAAGTGGGGAATTAGTTACCAAACTAACTGGACGTTATATTGAATTTGAAATTTATACACTAAGCTTTGAAGAATATGAAGCAATTAAATTGTTCTATAAAAAAACAATCAGTTCAAATCCTTTAGAGGAATTAAGTTCGTATATTATAGATGGGGGATTTCCACGTTCCATTCAATTTGATAGTTTAGCAGATAGACGAACATATGCACAAAATGTAATCAAAGAAATCTTTGAAAAAGATATTAGAAGAAGAATTAAAGTTA
>JAFYOL010000208.1 GCA_017560205.1 Erysipelotrichaceae bacterium
AGGATCATCAGTTTCCTGTGGTTCTTCAGGTTCTACAGGTACAGTCTCACCCTGTTCAGGTTCTTCTATAACTGGTTCGTCTTTTTCCAGTTTAAATGTAATCTTTGTTTCAACACCAGCAGCTAAATTCACATCTAATTCCTGCTCATCATTGATAGAAGCAAGAAGATTCTCATGTTCATTTACGATATAAACACGTGTCGAAACATCACGATTTGATTTCAATGTCAGCACAGCTTCTGAATCAACCAGAATTATTTCATTGCTGTCTTTTGTAAAGTAATTGCTTTCAACATAGAAGTCTTCAACTTCATGTGTTGTAAATGTATTCTGATGTTCTGATTCATAGGCATCATCAAGAATAATGATTTCACTTCCAAATGACTGTGTTGGCTCCTTTACCACCAATCTGCATTGTTTTTCTGAGATTTCATTCGCTTCATGAATCAACAAAGCTTCTTTCTTATCTTCATCAATAAATGCATAAGTATAAAGACCTTCTGTTGCTTTAATCAGAACGCCTTCGTATTCTTTCTCACGTCCACTCAATTCTTTGACAAACAACGAAGCCTGCTGCTTTGTTGTAGAATTCCAGCGCACGTGAAAACGATGCGAAGTTGTAGGAACTTCATCATTTACTGTATTAAAAACACTGAATGAAATTGTATAGTCCTTTTCAATTTCTTCATTTACTGGTGCTGTCTGCTCAGGAACGACATAATACGCCCCTTCACCCTTTACAATAAAATTGATATTTTCTTCATGAGATACCTGATATCTACACCAAGTAACACCAATTGAGCTGACTGCTACACCAAGACAAAGGAGGAGCACCAGTAAAGTTATTTCAAAACGATGTACTATTTTTCGAAACACACTGAGCTCCTCCTTTCTTTTGTTTATTCTGATTCTGGTGTGCTGGCTGGAGCATCATTGATTTCAATGGTGCCGTCTGCCAGTAATGTTGCAACTTTTCCAGTTGCCAAATATTTTGTTGTCAACAAATTCATGTATTCATCATTTGTTTCAAACGAATTCAATTTACCTGCATAAATTGCAAGTCCCGCTTTTTCCGCCGTACCATCAATCCAGTTGAGTGCACGGTTGTGATTACTCTTAATAAATGTATTTTCACCAGTTATAATCACATCAATTTCATATCCATGCAGTGTTGAGTAGTTGTCTTCGATACAAACACCTTCACCATTCACTGCAAATCCGCTTACCTGCATTGGTTCATTAACATTTTCACCGGTTCCAATCACTGTACAGTTATCGATTGTAATGCTTCCACCTTTAATCGCAAGACCGGTTTTACCAGTTAATGTTGAATCTTTCACCAGCAATGTACTCTTGTTCATTGGATGGAAAATGGATGAATAATAACCATTCAAAGTACTCTTACTGATCAAAATATCAGTTCCATAGTACTGAGATGTACCATTACCACCAATCGCAACATATTCAGTACTTGTCAGTGTTGTGTTTTCAACAATCAGTGTTGTTTTTGTATATGAACGATCACCATTTCCTCTTAACCATACAACAGAGTCTTTTGTCTCAATCTGGCTTTGACTGATGTACACATGTGAATCCATATTGGAAGTTGATGTACTGTCATACACTTCAATACCAGAATAGAATCCGGTAGAAATGATATTGTCCATATAAATTTCTGCACCTTCAGCATTGATCATTGTAATCTTTGATCCCTCTGGTGCTGTAATTGTCCCATTCATCAATGTAATAGAACTGTTTGCCTGTGATTCAATTGGCTGAGTCATTGTCAATGTATAACCATTCAAATCAAGTACTGCATCTGTACCTGACGCAACAACCAGTGGCGCTGCATCCAAAGTCAGATTATCTCTTAACACAAACAAAGTGTCTGTACCATTGTTAATTGAATCAATCAGTGACTGTGCAGATTCAACAGTTACCTGATTGTCTCTAGATTTACTTCCTGTCAACACAATGCGTGCTGCATAGCTTGGATTTTCACCTTCATCGACAAACTGTCCTTTTCCCATCATGGTATCCAACTGGTTGTTTGCTTCCATCTGTTCTTTTGTGCACAACACAATCCAAATGTCATCAGTAATCTTATACAAATTAGGTACAACCTGTTCAACACCATCAACAGTTGTTGTAATGCGTGTTAGTGTGTACGCCTCACTTAATTCATCGTAAACATATCCGCCAGTATATCCATCTTTCATTAGATAGTTTTCAAGAATATACTGATCAATACTTTGATCACCATAGCTGATAATATTTCCTGCATCATCAAATTCAAACATCTTTGTAATATCATTGAATTCAACTGGCTGCAGATATTCTTCAACATCAATGGTGTTATCTGGTTGGAGTGTACCACGTACATAATAACCAGTTACATCATAGACCCATTCCCATTTCAGTGGATAATCATTAGAATACTCTTCCGATAAACTCAATGTTTTTCCAGCATAAATTGTATAAAGGTATGTATCTACATCATTGATATATATTTTGTTTACTGTTTCACCGTTCACTTCTGTCTGTTTTTCAACATAGAAATAAACACGATTATTTAATACTCCAAGATCAGTTTTATCAATGTTAACATTAACACCAATATTAGCTACATCGGTAGCCTGTCCCAAATAGTTTGCCTTATCTGAAACATTGGCAATGTTCAAATTCACATAGCCACTATCACCAGGTGATGCCAACAACTGATTATTTTGACCAAGGTTAATTGATCCTTCAAATGTAAAATCCCATGACTCTGCTTTGAATGTCAAATCAGAGGTGTGCAGAATATTACTATACCAGGCTACAGTCATGGCAAAGACCATAACAACAGTGACGGCAACAGCCACAACAGCTAAACCAGCTTGTTTCATGACCGTTTTCTTCGTCTGCATTAAAGCCTGAGTTAATTCATCTCTATTCTGCTGGCGATTCTCCTTCATCACTTAGCCCTAACTCCTCTCGTAATTCAGCACGAATACGTGCTCTCATTTCCTCTTCTGACTCTTCAGGAACATCTCCCATCAGTTCAGCTTCCAGTTCTGCACGGAGTTCTTCACGCAGTCTGGCTATCATTTCTTCTTCTGTTTCTTCAGGTTCTAGATTCAGTTCCTGATAGATTTCCTTTTTCAGACGTTCAATCATTTCCTCTTCGGTTTCATCAATGACAACTTGTCTTAAAGAACCCTGTGCTTCAAGACGTCTTAATTCTGCCATTTCTCTGTTGATGCTTACCATACTTTCACGCATGACAAAGATGCATACAATCAGAACCGGAAATACAATACAGGATAAAAATCCTACACTGCCATTCATAAAGGACAATGCTTTTGCAAAAACGTTTTGACTGCCACTATACCAGACAACTCTACCAATCAAATTGTCTTCAGTAACATACAGTCCATCTTCCACACTATTGGCATCACCTCGTGTTGTAAGACGAGTAACACCATGAACATCTTTAATTTCAATGACACGATGCGTAATAATTGCACCCTTCATTGATTGACTTGCTGATTCGAAACAGATAATATCATTTACTTTTATATCCTGGATATCTTCATCTTCACAAACCAGAAGAGCACCAGTCATAATTGTAGGCTCCATACTCCCAGTCACTACTCGAAAAGTACTGTATCCACCTATTGTGACATATCCTTTGTCTCTGATTTGTGTCGTAACCTGCAACACAAGCGCTATTGCACCCAATAGAAGCAGCCATGAAAAAACCTCCAAGATACGACACCCGAATTTTTTCATTAAGCCCCCGTACTTCCCGATAGCTCTAAGCGTATCGATATACTCTGTCCTGCAGCAGAACTGCTGCAGTCCACATCCTGTCCTTCAATCCACACAAACATGCGGATACGCTGAGGAACATTCTTTTCCAGCAATACAATGTAACTGTCCTGAACAGCATTAGTTCGTTCCAGAATCGTCATAGCATCAGAATCTGTAACTCTCAAATCCCCATAATTCAGAAGATCCCAGCTGTCTTCAAAAAACAGTCCATCATATTTGTAATCTACATACTGAAGATAACTCTCATGCATATAGTTTTTATAAAAATCATCTAAAGAAAATGGTTTTCCATTCTCTTTGGCACTGGCCACATAAGCTTGATACATATCATCTAGCACAAGTGCCTGATTTAATCTTTTCCAAGGTGTATTCCCCTGTACAATCAATTTATCCTGAACAATTGAAAATACACGATTCCCTTCATCATCCAGACCAATTGGATAAGTTGCACAGTATTCACCAGTTTGACAAAGATAAGTTTCAATGCCTTTTTCAGTCAATACATTGGAAACACCCTTGTTTGGATGAATTAAGGCATTAGGTTCATAAATCATGAATGTAGTTTCACTTTCCTGCGAATAAACACCCCTAATTGATTTATATGTTGGATCATATAATGCTGAATCAACATATGCAGTCATTACAGCATCTGAAGTAACTTTTGTATCATCTACCAAGAAACCTACACGAATACTAGAAGCTAAATTCTGATATGAATCATCCAGATTATAACCGGTTGAATTCGTAAAGTTCTTTACCGATTCTGGAAGCTGTACAACATAGCTTCCGATTGCAGGGTTTTGTACATCCATTGAATCTCCAGAACAGATTCGTAGAACTGTTCCTGAAAGTGGAGATACAACCCAAAAATCAATGTATGCATAACCACCATCAGATGAATTAGCACTGCTATAATCAGTTTCTAAGACGAAATCTTCCAATGAAGATACCTTCATTTCATCATCTTCACCAACTGGAATAAACCAGTTCACACCATCTACTGTCGATACCGGTGATAAGAGTGTCCCTTCTTCCGGTTCCAAATCAGCAGTTTTAGTGAAGAAACCGGGATAATTCGCTACTGTTCCATCTTCAAGATTCATAGTTAAGTTAGGCGCAATCATAATTGTGTTATCACCACTAATCGCGACCTTAATTCCGCTGATTTCAGGTGCAGTAGAAAGTGTAAACCACGCATAACTTACAAAAGACATCATTGAGATAGAAATCAGCATCAGCATAACAGCCGAAAACAAACGAGTTGATCTTCTCATTAGAATCTCAATCCTCTCTTTTTGCTGCGCTGTGCTTCTCTCATCATGCGTTCTTTCAACAGAAGTTCCTGATGTTTCTTTTCATCTTCAACCTGCTGAACACGTTTTGAACGGCGCGCTGCAAGCTGAACCTGGAAATAACGGATTTCCATCATATACGGAGTTACTTCCTGAATATCAGCTGCCTTCTGCTCTGTTTCTCTTAAAACACGAACTCTTTCTGCTTCAGCTTCTTCTTCACGTAAAATACGTACACGTTCTGCTTCTGCTTCAATTAATCGTCTTTCTTCTTCTTCACGAACTCGTCTTTCTTCCGCTTCTTCGGCTTCTCTCTGTGCTCTTTCTGCTTCATTCAAAGCTTCAATTTCTGCACGTTCCTGATCTGCAAGTGCATTTACAATGTCCATTGGATCATCCAAAACTTCAGTAACTTTC
This sequence comes from Erysipelotrichaceae bacterium, assembly GCA_017560205.1. Classification (GTDB taxonomy): domain Bacteria; phylum Bacillota_I; class Bacilli_A; order Erysipelotrichales; family Erysipelotrichaceae; genus RGIG1896. The sequence continues at coordinate 5,526 of JAFYOL010000208.1, forward strand.
ATTGATTCAGCAAGCTGGAATCTTTGATCCAGACGATCATATAATTTATCTTCAAAGAACAGAATTTCATCCATGAAAATCATCCTTCGACGTTCATCATCAAGACGTTGTTCAAGTTCACGAACCTTTTCAATTCGATTTCTTTCTTCTTCTTCAAGACGTAAACGTTCAGCTTCTGCTTCAGCTTCACGCTGACGTTTTTCTTCCTCTTCCTGAAGAATTTTTTGACGAAGTTCTTCTTCCAGTCTCTTTCTTTCTTCAGCTTCCATGACAAGGCGTCTTCTTTCCTCTGCTTCTTCAAGCATCAGTTGTTCCTTTGTCAATTCTTCAATCAGAACCTTACGAATTTCAAGATCTGGTACATCATAATCCTCTGTCAATTCTTCAATAATCTCTTTGATTACTTTTGGTTTAAGTTTACGTTTTTTCGATTTCAAAGGTGCAGGTAACTGTCGATCTTCTTCACTTTCAAGATACCCTTTCAACA
>JAFYOL010000209.1 GCA_017560205.1 Erysipelotrichaceae bacterium
AACCCCACCGTTGCCAGCATATGGGCATATTTTCTTTTCATCATTTCATTCATGTTTATGTCCTCTTTACTTGATTATATCAAAAAAGACAATAAAAAAATTCGGTCTGCACCGAATCTTTTTTTATTTTGGCTTTCGCCATTGTACGGGGGAAAGAAATGTTCAAATATCCCTATTTGACGATTACATTATATTCTGCACATGTGTGAGAAAAATGAACGTATTGTGATAAGTTTGTGAAATTATTCTTTAACCACGATACCTAATATTTTAGCCAGATCAACTGCCTGATATGGCGATACAAGTATCCCTTTCAGCTCAGGGCCAGATAAGGCAATTCCTTCAATTACAGAAGTACTGAAATCAATTTTATTCAATGATGTATGCAGAAACTCAGCCCCTGTAAAAACACAGTTATCTAAAGTCAGACCTTTGATTCTGCAGTCATTCATGCTGCATTCATCCATGCGATTTTCTTTCCATTCACAGTTTTTAATCTGAGAGTTGGATAAATTGGATAATCTTGCATTGCATCTGTAAAACAATACATCTTCCATAATACAGACTGATGCATCAATTCCCACCAGATTGCAATGCTTAAACTCTACACGTCTTAAACATGAAGTACTCATATCAACATTGGATAAATCACAATGATCAAACACACAATCAATCAAAGTACAGTGATCTAAATCATTTTGATTGAAATTGACCTTTTCAAACACACAGCCATTGAACTCATATTCAGATAAACAAGATTCTACATTGATTTCCTGATACTGTGTATCATAAATCTTGTGAAATGCGCCTGTGCTGATTTCATTTTCACGATCTAAGATTGTGTTGATGCGAGGTTCTTTGCGCATATTGACCTCAATTAATCAAGCACAACAGATGCAGATGCAGTTCCTGCGCGATCATGTTTTGCCTCAACGACAATCTCAGTACCCGCTGGTGCCTGAATCAGCCATTCTGTCTTTTTCATGATAGATGGCATTGTACCTGTAGAAATCAGACCATAGAATGTGTAATCTGAACGGATGCTTGCGAATCCTTCAAGATCTCCAATCTTCTGAGTTTCATTGCCCATCAGACAAACTGCATTTTTCAAAGTAACCTGAACTGGTGTATCCAGTTTCAGTTTCTTGGCATTTTGTGAACCGTAAGTTGGAAGGTATCCCTGATTTTCAATGACAGCTTCCACTTTATAACAGTTTTCAGAGATTTTTTCCGCCTTCAATGACGCTACATTGAGCTGAGGCAGTACTTTTGCATAGCGCAGCATGAACTGTGTTGTCTTTTCGCATTCCTGTTTCAGCAGATGCTTTGGAGGGTTCTGCAGAACGAATTTAGGGTTAAATCCGCCGATTTCACCCTCACCCAGCTGCGGATGCACAAATGAAGTAAATTCCTTGTAAGCCTCTGGTGTGTTTTCCTTCACCCATTCAACCACTTTCAGGTAAGTATCCAGTTTATCTTCATCACTTTCAATGCCCTGTTTTGACCAGTCAATCTTCTTGCCGATTCTTTCCTTGAGATTCCAAAGTTCAATCGTATAGGC
>JAFYOL010000210.1 GCA_017560205.1 Erysipelotrichaceae bacterium
TGATATGTACCGCTTAAGCCAGAAGAAAGTGTCATGACAATCAGCTGATCCTTTGATTCAACCGCTTTTTCAAACACTTCAAGCCACAACTGAGGTGCAGGCTGAGAAGTCTTTGGAAGTTCAGATGAAGCAGACATTTTCTGATAAAACTCTTCTGTTGTTAAATCAATTTTTTCTTTATATGACTGTGTACCAAACTGTACAGACAGAGGTACAACATCAATGTTATGGGATGAGATAAACTCATTGGAAAAATCAAATGTTGAGTCGACAACTAAACGAATCATCTATAAATCCTCCTTTGTTGATTTTTCAACAAGCATTACATTACCAAAGAGTTATCAAAAATGCAAGAAAAAAAGCTGATTACTCAGCTTTTAATTCTCTACTCATCAGTTCACACAATGCAGCAGAAGGTTTTTTCCCTTCAAACAGTACTTTGTAAACCTGATCTGTGATTGGCATGGAAATGCCATGTTTCAATGCTTCTTCATAAACAACTTTAGCACATCGAACACCTTCTACTGTACGCTTGTTGTTTTTCAGGAACTCTTCAGCACTGTCAGCTTTGCCAATTTCAAGACCTGCAGTAAAGTTTCTTGAATGATAAGATGTGCAGGTAACAATCAAGTCACCAACACCATCTAATCCAAGGTATGTTTCAGCTTTGCCACCCATAGAAACGCCATAGCGTGCAATTTCTGCCAGACCACGAGTCATTAATGCAGCACGTGCATTATCACCCTGTCCAAGTCCTGTCAGAATACCTGATGCAATAGCCATAACATTTTTCAGCGCAACACCAATTTCAGCACCAATCACATCTGTATTGCGATACACACGGAATGCATCATTGGAGAATGTTTCCTGAATTACTTTTGCAGATGCATCGTTTTCACACACTGCATTAACACATGTCATCAAGCCAATCACAACCTCTTCGGCATGGGATGGACCAATCAAAGAAACAACATCTTTCAGCTTTTCTTTAGAAACAGCCTTTTTAATGACTTCACTCATTCTTTCATGAGTTACAGGATGAAATCCTTTTGCTACGTTGATCACATAGAATGGTTCAGTACAGTATTTTTCAGCATTGGCCATGACACTGTCAATTGCCATTGAAGGAACTGCCAGAAGCAATGCTTCACTACCTGCAATCAATGACATGTCTGTTGTTGCCTTAAGGCGTTCATCAAGCTTCACATCTTTAAAATAACGGGAATTCTGATGATTCTGATTGATGTCATTGACTTCAGTCTCATCAATCCCCCATACAACTACATCGTGTCCATTTCTTACCAGAATCTGAGCCAGAGCACAACCCCAGCTTCCGCTTCCAAGTACACTGATTTTCATCGTTCCACCTAATCTTTCTTTCTTGCCAGAATACGGATTGGCGATCCATCAAATCCAAACGCATCACGAAGCTTGTTTTCAATATAACGCTGATAACTGAAATGCAGCAGTTCAGGATCATTGACAAACAAGACAAATGTTGGAGGTGCAGAAGCAACCTGAGATGCATAAAGAATCTTGCATCGTTTACCGTTATGAGTTGGTGCAGGTGTTGCAATCTGAGCATCCAGCACAACTTCATTCAGAACACTAGTCGCAATTCTGAGTTTAGAATAGTTATACACTTCATCAATCTTATCAAACAGTGTATGTACTCTTTGATGTGTCTTTGCGGAAACAAAGACGATTGGAGCATAACTGAGATAAATAAATTCCTTACGAATCTGATCCGTAACGGCATTCATCGTCTTGTCATCTTTTTCAACAGTATCCCACTTGTTGTAGACAATAATAATTGGTTTTCCAGCCTCATGAGCATAACCAGCTACATGCTTATCCTGTTCACGAATACCACGTTCACCATCAATCACAAACAGGACAACATCAGAACGTTCAATGGCACTCATAGCACGAAGTACAGAATATTTTTCTACACTTTCATACACTTTACCGCGTTTTCTGATACCAGCTGTATCGATGACCACATAATCTTTACCGTCATGTGTAAAAGGTGTATCGATCGCATCGCGAGTTGTTCCTTCAATGTCACTGACAATAACACGTTCTTCTTTCAGAATGGCATTAACCAGTGATGATTTGCCAACATTAGGACGACCAATCAAGGCAAAACGAATGCTTCCTTCATATTCTTCCACTTTCTTGTCTGGGAAACGCTGAACACACATATCCAGAACATCACCCATACCAATACCATGGATACCTGAAACTGCAATTGGGTCACAATCCAGTCCCAGCTGATAGAAATCATAAATATTATCGATGAGATTAAAATCATCGATTTTGTTGACAAGCAGTAAAATCGGCTTGCCGGAACGCTGCAGCATGCGTGCGATGTACATGTCATCGTTTGTGCATCCTTCACGTCCATTTACGACAAACAGAATGACATCGGCTTCTTCAATCGCAATTTCTACCTGCGCTTTGATTTCAACCTGGAAAGGCTGGTCTTCAATCTGAATTCCACCTGTATCAATGATACGGAATTCACGTGTCAACCATGTCCCTTTCGCATAAATTCTGTCTCGTGTAACTCCTGGAGTATCTTCCACGATGGAAAGACGCTCCTGGATAATTCGATTAAAAATCGTCGATTTGCCGACATTTGGTCTGCCGACAATCGCAATCACTCCATCGCTCATGGTACTTCTCCTTTACTTGTTCATAGGCAATAAAGCCTCAATCGCAGCGACAACTTCATCAATGTTCATATCAGAAGTATCCAGCACAACTGCATCATCCGCCTTCTTCAGTGGAGAATGCTGACGATGAGTATCCTGCCAGTCACGTGCTTTAATTTCTTCAATGATCTGATTCAGATCACTGTCAAATCCTTTAGAAAGATTTTCTTTGTATCGACGCTGTGCTCTAGCCTCTGCTGATGCAGTCATGAAAACCTTCAGCTCAGCATCCGGCAGCACAACCGTACCGATATCACGCCCATCCATGATGTACCCCTTGTTTCTTGCCATTTTCTGCTGCTGTGCAACAAGCAGTGCACGCACTTCTTTAAACGCAGAAACATTGGACGCTCCCATGGAAATAGCGTCTGTACGAATTTCATTGGTTACAATCTTCCCATCCAGAAGTATTGAACCATCATTCTTCAATTCAATTTCAGTCGAAACGATCATCTTGCAGAGATCTGTTTCGCTTGCAATATCTACACCTGTATTGATTGCCTTATAGGCAACACAACGATACATAGCACCCGTATCCAGATGTACATAATTCAGTTTCTTTGCCAGTCTTTTCGCAATTGTTGATTTACCAGCAGCACTTGGCCCATCCAACGCAATATTGATTGCCATTAGATGATACCTCGATTCATCAATGTCCAGTAAACAACAACACCAAGCACAACCAGAAGAGCCAGAATCAGCAGAACAAGCACAACATTCAGAATCTTGTTGGCAGCCCCCATTGAATCATCATCGTCATCTTCTTCAACAACGACAGGTTTCTTTTCTGCTTTCTCCGGCATCTTTTCAGCTTCAGCCTTCTTTGCCTTTTCAAGCTCAGCTTCTACAGCTTTAGCCATTGCAGATTTCTCTTCTACAACTGGTTCATCCTCAACATCCATAACCAGACTCTTAACTTCTTCTGACACTTCAGAAACAGTCTTTTCACGTGGGAAGACAAACGGAATTGTGGCATCCATATCATTTGAATAATCAACTTCAGGATCACCAGCAATCAATGGTTCTACAACAGGTTCTTCTTTCTGCTTCAATCCTTCCAGAATGTTCATTGCAGTATCATCCTTTTTCAGAAGACCTTTGTTTTTGTTGTACTGCTTAACTTCACTGATGTATTCATCAAGATATTCATTGTTGAAAGTATACTGAGTTGTCTTTTCAATTTCAACTTCTTCAATCACAACTGGTTCATTTACGACTACTTCTTCTTTGACTACAGGAGTTTCTTCAAAGTAGTTTGTTTTTCTTGCGTGCACAGGATCATGATCTGCGCCAATTTCTTCTGTATCAAAATGCATCACATCCAGACGATTCAGACGATCCTGAAATGATGTCAGATCTTTGCTTACAACCTGACTTTCAGCGTCATTCTGAAGGCTTTCACGCAATGCCTGATATTTCTTTGTTCTTGATAGTTTTTCCATAAGAAACCTCCTAATCAGATTTATTCTATCACAAACATGAGTTTAACCCAATATTAAATCTCAAATCTATGACATGAAAACAGGAATGCTAAGCATTCCCGTTTTATCATTAAGCGCGGCTTGAATATTTTCCGTCGATTGTAGAAACCAGTACTCTTTCACCATTCTTGATGAACATAGGTACACGGATTTCCAGACCTGTTTCACATACTGCATTCTTAGTTGCAGATGTTGCAGTGTTACCCTTTACTGCTTCTTCGCATTCAACCAGTTCCAGTTCAACCTTATCTGGGAGAATTACGCCAAGAACTTCAGTACCTTCGTAGATAGAGATGTTTACCATCATGCTTTCAGTCAGGAAGTTCTTTTCCCATTCCAGACGTGAAGCTGGGATTTCAATCTGATCATATGTTTCAGTATCCATGAAGCACAGGTTTTCACCATCGTTGTACAGGTACTGCATCGCCTTCTTTTCGATGTATGCAGTTTCTACCTTGTCACCACTGATCAGTGAAAGTTCTTTAACAACACCAGTACGAGGTGCTCTAACTTTTACCTTAACCTTCATCTTAGCCATTGCTGTCTTGTTCAAAGAGATTTCAATGCACTGATAAAGTTCATTTTCCCATTCGAATGTCATTCCTGGTTTAATTTCTGTACAGTTAATCTTGTCTGCCATTTTCTTTTTCCTCCAAAATAGTTCCATCATTATTCTATAGAAAAATAACGATTTGTCAATGAAAACATCATTTTTCAACCTTTACATTTTTTAAAATTTTGTCATCATAGTCTACTTCCACAACCAATGAACACATTGCATCAGAAACAAAACATAAATCATCTTCGAATCGAAGCAGAACCTTCATCTCATCGACCTCTACAAACACTGAATCAGGTACATCACATTGAATAAGACAATAAATAATCTCAAGGATTTTTCTTTCATGCTGAACCTGAAAATTGACTTCTTTCAGACTTTCCATCATCCTGCACTCTACCATAATTTTATAGGATAAGTATGAACTTAAAGATAAACAAAGACTCAGTAAAATCAGAAAAGGAAATGAAATAAAACCTTCTTTAAAGTTCACCTATCAATGCCTCCTTCCAGACTCCATTGCGTACATAATACAGCCAGATCATTCGATCATTCACCTCAAAATATAGATCATCAATCTGATGCAGGACAATGATTGTACCATCACTCAAATAGAGATTCTGTGATGAAGCTTTTAAATGCCAGACTTTATCATTTTCACAGGTTAATTCTCTATCGTTAACGGATACAACACGACAGCCATTCAGAAATCTTCTTAACTGCACTAATGCAATCTGATCCTGAACTTCATATGGAAAACGTTCAACCTTTGAAAATACATTAAAAACAGATAACACAAGAGGCATAAACAACGAGACAATCACAACACTCAGAAGCAGATTCATCAGGATTGATCCTGATCTGTCTCATCTTCGATTTGACATGCATCACATTCCTGTAATGAAGAAAACATCTGTTCCCATGATAAATTTATCTGATGTTCGATTGATATCATAAGTTCCTCTCTTTTCATTTGAACGTTCATAAAGACAACCAGATTCATGATGACAACACTGCACAATGAAATCACGACCAAAGCCTCATGCAAGAGAAATCCAGCTTTATTTAACAGAAATTCTTCCCCATCCAAGATGAACCGTAATTTTATGCCCTTGAATCGTATAGGTATTGCATGAAGCTGGATTACCGTTCAGATGGTATGTCATCTCAATATTTTCCAAGGTCGATGAACTGCTGAAACGATTGACCATAGCATCTGTCTGCAGTGAAAGCAGATCCAGCACAAACATTTCATCACGAAAAGAAACAGGCCTATAAAACGGCATAACCAGTAACAAAAGTACACTGAATACAACAAGACACACTAAACATTCAAGCAACGTAAATCCATTCTTAGCGAGCATAAGCTTCTCCTGATACAATCAGAATCTTTTTCCCATTGGAACATTCTATCTGTGACTCACTTAAATACCCATGATCAATCAGATCATATACATCATCAGGCAGATATCCTGTTTCCAGGCGATATTGAACAATAGCTGCATCCACCACCTTCAATAAAGCATTACATCCTTTTTCATCCACTGTTGTCAGAACTTTCTGAATACTTGGAACACTCAAAAGAAACAAAATTGATAAAACTGAAACAACTAAAATCATTTCAAGCAACGTAAATCCTTTTTTATACATCATCTACATCCTTTCCAGCATTGATAACGGTAAAAACAGAACCTGATAAACCAGCACAATCATGATCGCAATAAAAACATACGCAATCCCCTGTATCAGCTGCCCTGCCTGTTTCATCCTTTTTCTGCGTTTTACATCCGCAACTTTCAAATACCCTTCCAATAGATTCAATGCACTTGCAGAAAGCACAATAGTTTTCATCAGTTTCTGAAATGAAGGATCAAGATACTGTATTCCTACTGCTTCTACAAGATCATTCCCAATGTTCAACTGATTATCGACATGTTCTGCCAGAAAACAGATGACAGGTTGAGATGTGCAGTTTTTCAGCATCTGAAGTGCCAAACGAGTCGGTATCCCCATACGGACACAATGGTAATACAAAAGCGCAAAATGATTTGATAAAGGTTTCTGAATCAGATACCCTAGGTTACAGCGATACATCAGTTCAATCCCTTCAACAAGATGATGAGGCATCAGATAATATCCAATGACACAGAATCCTAAAATTAGAAGAACAGTCAGAACAAATGCACAGACCATTAGAAGATGATAGATTCCTTCAATCGCAAATGTTGAAACCTCAAAACCTTTCATCATCTGGATCAATGAAGGCATACACAACAGACAAAACAACTGAACACCGACAAGTGAAAACAGAAACATTGCAACTGGATAACCTGTCATTTTTATGAATTCTTTATGATCACTTTCTTTCTGATCATACAGCGTAACAGAAAGTTCCAAAGCCTGATTGACAGACAGAAATCTAAGAAAACACTCCAGATAGGATTGTATCGAGTTGTTGAAAAACTGACTTGCCCACTCATCAATCGCTTCACCCTGCTTCATTTTCTCTTTTGCCCACATAAAATACTGAGCATTCTTTTGATCTTCTAGATAATCAAGACATTGTGTAAAACTGTATCCTGATTTCATCAGTTGACTGAACAAACGCGTATCTTCAAGTGAACAGTTCATCGGTTTCAAACGTCGATACAAATCTGTGTTTTTCAAGCCATCGAACATTCGTCTTCAGATCATGAAACAGCTCTGGTTTACGATGGGTATCGAACACTGTTTCCAGTATCTTTCTGTCCATGATTTCATATGCACCCACTTTGTTTAGATCAATTCCTTCCAGAAGACGCTGTGAACTGACTAAAATCAGGACATCCTTCAACAACTGTTCACTGATACCAAGATCTTTCATACGTTCTATCGCAATCATGCAATCAGAAGCATGCAGTGTTGCACAGACAAGATGTCCCGTCAAAGCACACTGCACCGCACCTTTGGCAGCCTTACTATCTCGGATTTCACCAATCATAATCACATCTGGATCATGTCTCATCAATTGACGTATTGACTGTTCATAAGAGAAATTCTGTGCCTCATTGACCTGCAGCTGGACAAAATGTTCATCAACAATTTCAATCGGATCTTCTACTGTATAAATCATGCGTGCATAAAGTGATTTAAGACAAGTATACAAAGTCGTGGTCTTTCCCGAACCAGTAGGACCAGTAATCAGAATCAGCCCATTTTCTCTTTGAAATGCTTTCTTCATCATCTTAAGATGCTCCGGATACAAAAAGAGTTTCTCCATCGTCAAGGCATTGGTCTGATTCATAATACGCAAAACCCCACTTGTCATCTGAAAACTCTGTATCAGTGAAAAACGAAGTGAAATAGTTTTATCATCAACACCCAGTTCAAACCCTCCTGTCTGTGGCACAGATGTCATTGAAAGTTCAAGATTCGAGCGATACTGAAGATAACGAAAAAAACGCACATCACAGGTGAACTTATCACAATCCATCAGTATTCCATTTTTACGCATCTGCATTGTCACTTGATCATTTTTCATCAGAAAATGAAGGTCACTCACTTGATTGTAAAGAGCGTACCGGATTAATTCCATCAGTTTCTGTTCCATAACTTCCCTCCTTTCACTTACGTTATTCACCAAAAAATCAAAAATCCTTACACAAAAATTAAAAAAAGATGACTTTTTGTCATCTTCTTAATATAAATATGGATTATGCTTCAACTCAAACTCAAGAACTGAACATTCACCATGTCCTGGATATATCAAAGTCTCAGGATGAAGTGAACATAATCTATGGAGTGATTGTTTCAGTTTTGAATCTGAACCTGAATACAGATCTGTACGTCCTACTGAACATTGAAACAAAGTATCTCCAGTAAACAGATGATTCTTATAACCAATGCACACAGAACCATCGGTATGACCTGGTGTATGCAGAACATCCAGCTTGAAAGATCCAATCTGATTGATTCCATCACGATAGAAACTCAATTCAGATTTTACGACAACATCACTCATGAAACGATCAATCTTGACATCAGTCGCAAGACGTTTGTCATATTCATGAACATAAATCGGACAATGCAGTTTCTTCTTCAGTGCATCTGCTGCCCCAATATGATCAAAATGTCCGTGAGTCAACAAAATACCATCGACAACTTCATCTTCCTCAATCATCGAAAGAATACGATTTGGGCTCGATGCTGGATCTACAATCAGCACATGGCCATTCTCTTTGATCAGATAACAGTTGGTCTGCATCATGCTTAAAACTAATTTAATTACTTTTTCCATACTTCATATGATAAAAAAAGCCCATTGAGGACTTTTCTTATTTTTTCTCCTTGTGAGTTGTCTTCTTGTTACAACGTAGGCAGTACTTTTTGATTTCGATTTTTTCAGGATGTTTTCTTTTATTACGAGTACCGATATAGTTTTCTTCACCGCATTCAGTACATTTGAATGTCAATGCTTCTCTACCAGATGCCATGTTTCTGTCCTCCTCATTTATATGCTTTAGCATTATAGCATACCTTTTTTTAAATTACTATAGTTTATTTACATAATTTCATTGGAATGAAAATGAAAACTCTTTTTAAATTATGCTATAATAAATCAGGTGATAAAAATGAAAAAAAGAGAAATGACACGTCCTGTACAGGTTGGTTCTTATCAGCTTGGTGGACAAAACAAAGTCCTGATTCAATCCATGACCAACACAAAGACACATGATGTACAAGCTACAGTCAATCAGATTCTTGCGTTAGAGAAAGCAGGTTGTGAAATTGTCCGTATGGCTGTTCTGGATGAAGCAGATGCTTTCGCAATCAAAGAGATCAAACCACAGGTTCATGTACCATTGGTTGCCGATATTCACTTCAACCATCGTCTTGCATTGATTGCACTGGATGGAGGAATTGACAAGATTCGAATCAACCCAGGGAATATCGGTGCTAAAGAAAATGTCATGGCTGTTGTAAAGAAATGTCAGGAAAAGAATGTTCCTATCCGCATTGGAATCAACAGCGGATCTTTGGAAAGAGATCTTCTGGAAAAATATGGCAAACCATGTGCTGATGCTATGATTGAAAGTGCTAGAAAACATGTTGATATTCTGGAAGAATGCGGTTTTTATGAAGTTGAAACCACACAACTTAATGACTGGTGTTGCATAAGCTTTAAACTTAAATAAAAGGATTATATTATGATAGAAAACGAACATATTAATTTTGAATTTATAACGAGGTATGTAAGAGGACTCGTTAA
>JAFYOL010000211.1 GCA_017560205.1 Erysipelotrichaceae bacterium
AAGAATCATGGTGATTCCTCTTTACGTGTTTATTATAGTACAAAAAACTAGTTTTTACTGGTCAATTTTTGACCACTTTTATAAAAGTAATAACTGCTGATGATCTTCTCATAAACTCTTAAAATCAGATACTTGTTCAGATTCTGATCATCCCAGTTTCCCATGTGAATCTCGGCATCAAAACTAAGATTCAAATCCTGTTTTTCTCTTGTGATCAGAACCTTTCTGCATTTCATTTTAGAAAGTTCAGGCATCATCTTTCTGACATAACCGCCACTCAGACTGGTAATCAGTACCAGATCATTTTCTTCTACATGTTCTGGCGCAATCTGCATGATTTCCAACAGTTTTCCATGATACAACATGACATTCTGGAAATAACCCGCCTGATAGTGATAATCCCCATATCCCATCAGATAGATATGGTCTGCATCTGCCATCATTCTGGCAATCTTTAAAAATTCCTGTGATTCAATTCCTTCAACCTGATGAAGCGACTGAATCATTTTTTCTATATAGTTTCCACAATCATCATGGGCATCAATCAATGAATTCACATCAAATGGAAGTTCATGATTCTTCATGAGTTTTCTGAAAGTGGAAAAGTTGACAAAACCTATTTCACGAAAGAAACGATTCAATGTAGAAACAGAGACCAGACATAAATCTGCCGTCTGTTCCAGTGAGAGTCTGCTTAATCTGCGGATGTTTTTCAACAGGCACTTGGCAATTTCCGTGTTGGTGTCCATGCGCTGTGCACAGTTGATGTAGTTCAGCAGAGTATAAACGACAATCTGCATCAGGCCAGATCTTCTCCGTTGGTCGCAATGACTTTCTTATACCAGTCAAAAGAATCTTTCTTCATTCGTGAATTGTCACCTGTTTTATCGTCGTGTTTGTTGACATAGATGAAACCATAGCGTTTCGCCATTTCTCCAGAAGAGGCAGAAACCAAATCAATGCATCCCCATGATGTATAACCCATCAGATCAATGCCATCTTCTTCTACCGCCTTTTTCATCTGTTCAATGTGGGCTCTTAAATAATCAATACGATAACTGTCATGAATCTGACCTTCTTCAACTGTATCTTGTGCACCAAGTCCATTTTCTACAATAAACAGAGGCAGTTCATAACGGCTGTACAGTTCATTCAAAGAAACACGCAGTCCGACAGGGTCAATCTGCCAGCCCCATTCAGATGTCTTCAGATATGGATTCTTTACCCCAAAGACCATATTTCCTGCCTGATTGGCCATAACTTCAGGGTCTGCAGAAACACATGTTGACATGTAGTAACTGAAGCTGATGAAATCAACTGTACCTTCTTTTAAAATCTTTTTGTCTTCTTCTGTCAGTTCAAACTCGATTCCTCTTTGTCTGTACTGATTCAGTTTGTTTTTAGGGTAGACACCCTTGCACTGAACATCACAGAAAAACAGGGTGTTGTTTTGAATCCTGCGTGTTTTCAGTACATCTTCCGGTGAACATGTATGTGCGTACATCACTGCATAGCTGACCATGTTTCCTACCTTGAATGCAGGGTTTGTTTCATGAGCCAGTTTGACAGTCAGAGCACTTGCCAACAGCTGATTGCGTGCTGCACAGGCAATCACAGCTGGATCTTTTGAGGCAACCCCACCGGCAAGCCATGGCATATGTTCAATCGCATTGATTTCATTGAATGTCAGCCAGTATTTGACACTGTCGCCAAAGCTTTCAAAACATGTTTTTGCATAGCGCATGAAACAGTCAATGGTACGTCTGTCTGCCCATGAATTCCATGCATTGGTCAATCCTACTGGTGTTTCATAGTGTGAAAGTGTCACCAGTGGTTCAATGTTGTGCTTTTTCAGTTCATTGAATACATTCTGATAGAATTCAATGCCTTTTGGATTTGGTTCAGTTTCAAGTCCTGTTGGATATAATCTAGCCCAGCTGATGGAAAGACGGAATGTTTTAAAGCCCATTTCAGCCAACAATGCAATGTCTTCTTTATAGTGATGATAGAAATCAATGCCTTCATGACTTGGATAATCATAACCATCAAAACACCCAAACACAGCCCCTTCAGGTGCATTCAATGTAAACATCATCTGTGAATCCACAGTTCCTTCTTTTGTCATGTATGTGACACGACGAGGAAGTTTCTTGGACCCTCTTGTGCAGCAGTCTGAAGAGTTAGGACCTTTGCCATCCGCATTCCATCCACCTTCAAACTGATTGGCAGCTGTTGCACCGCCCCATAGAAAATTCTTATCAAATCCCATAAGTCTATCCTAATTCAAATCTTCTCCATTGGTAGCGATGACTTTCTTGTACCAGTAGAAGCTGTCTTTTTTATAGCGATTCAGTGTACCTGAACCATCATTGTTTTTATCAACGTAGATATAACCATAACGTTTCTTCATTTCACCTGTTGATGCAGAAATCAGATCGATGCATCCCCATGATGTATATCCAATCAGGTTGACACCATCTTCAAGTGCTTCAGACATCGCCTGAATGTGTGCTCTTAAATATTCAATGCGATAAGGGTCATGCACTGTACCATCTTCTTCCAGCACATCCACTGCACCCAGACCATTTTCTACCACCATCATTGGCAAGCCTGGGTATCTGCCTGCATACTCGTTCAGACAGTAGCGAAGACCATCTGGGTCCAGACTCCACCCCCACTGTGAATAAGTCAAGTATGGATTTTTAGCACCCATGGAGAAGTTTCCACCGGTTGTCTCAAAATCAGTGTGTGTTGTCTTGCATGAAGTCGAATAATAAGAGAATGTCAACATGTCCACTTTCCCTTCAAGAAGATCTTTCTTATCCTGATCAGTGATATCTAAAGTGATATTAAATTCATCCCAGAAACGTTTAGCGAAGTATGGATATGCTCCGCGAATCATTGTATCTGACGCATAGAAGTAGTTGTCCTGCAGGTTTTTCTGTGTATACAGAACATCCTTTGGATCACAAGTCAATGGATACTGACTAGGTCCTCCGGCAATCATGCATCCCACGACATAGTCAGGATTAATTTCATGCGCTCTTTTTACTGCACGTGCACTGGCTACCATCTGATAATGCAGTACCTGTGCACTCTGTGCTACACGTGATTTTGGATAATTCGGGATCAGATCCTTGACCATCACTGCAGTATTGATTTCATTGAAGGTCAGCCAGTATTTGACTAGACCTTTGTATTCATTGAAGATGGTTTCTGTGTAACGATCAAAATAGGCAATCGCATCACGATTGTTCCAGCCGCCAAGTTCTTCTTCCAGATACAGTGGTGTATCATAATGAGAAATTGTGACCAATGGTTCAATGTTGTATTTCTTCAGTTCTTCAAAGACACTGCGATAGAAATCCAGACCTGCCTGGTTTGGTGTTTCTTCAATGCCTTTTGGGAAAATACGGCTCCATGCGATCGACATACGGAACATTTTAAAGCCCATTTCCGCAAACAGTGCAATATCTTCCTTGTAGCGATGATAGAAATCAATTGCTTCATGAGATGGATAATATACGCCTTCCAAAATCGCGCGTTTTGCCTCTTTCGGCACAACACCGCCAAAGAAAGATGCTCCGCCTGCTGTACCATCCGGCATGCGATATGTTACTTTTCTAGGTTCTGTGTGAGTACCTGCAGTTGTAACATCGGAGCTGGTCAAGCCTTTGCCACCTTCGTTGTATGCACCTTCACACTGGTTGGCTGCAGTTGCGCCGCCCCAGTAAAAATTTTTCGGGAATTTTGTCATGATTCTTTTCTCCTTATTTGATACAAACAGACAAATGTAACCATTTGCCTGTTTTGTTGATTAGTCTAAATCTTCACCGTTTGTAGCGATGACTTTCTTGTACCAGTAGAAACTGTCTTTGCGGTAACGGTCTCCATTGCCTGTACCATCATCCTGATAGTCAACATAGATGAAGCCGTAACGCTTGTGCATTTCACCTGTTGATGCTGAAACCAAGTCAATGCATCCCCAAGGTGTATAACCAATCAGTTCAATGCCGTCTTCGTTGATGACTTTGTCCATTTCCTTGATGTGGTCTCTAAGGTAGTCAATGTGATATGGGTCATTGCATGTACCATCTTCATTCAGCTTATCCTGTGCACCCATACCGTTTTCAACAATCATCAGCGGCTTGTGGTAGCGATCCCACAGTTCGTTGCAGGCAAAACGCAGACCCACTGGGTCAATCTGCCAGCCCCAGTCAGAAGCCTTCAGATATGGATTCTTTACGCCGCCCATGAAGTTGCCCTTTGCATCTTCAATAACTTTAGGGTCTGCAGACACAACAGAACTCATATAGTAAGAGAAGCTCAGGAAATCAACTGTACCATCCAGAAGCAGCTGCTGCTGTTCTTCAGTCAGATGGAACTCGATACCCTTGCGTTCATATTCTTTCAGTTTATAGTTAGGATATTTACCTGTTGCCTGAACATCAAAGAAGAAGTGTGCACCACGACCTACCAGTTTTGACTTCAGTACATCATCTGGATGACAAGTGTTTGGATACTGAGCACCATAGGCAACCATGTTACCTACCTTGTTGTTAGAATCGATGTCATGCAGAATCAGTACAGCCTTAGCACTTGCAAGGAACTGATGTTTTGCAGCATCTGCCTCAGTCTGTGGTGTACGATAACCAACACCTGCACCCATATAAGGCATCATCTGCACAATGTTGATTTCATTGAATGTCAGCCAGTATTTTACTTTGCCTTTGTAACGCTGACCTACTGCCTTGACATAACGTTCCCAGCATTCAATTGTGCGTTCATCAGCCCAGCCATTCCATGTGTTTGTCAGGGCAACTGGTGTTTCATAGTGAGACAGTGTAACCAGTGGTTCAATGCCATACTTAGCCAGTTCATCAAATACATCATCATAGAATTTCAGACCAGCTTCATTTGGTTCTGTTTCCATACCTGTTGGGAAAATACGAGTCCAGTTGATGGACATACGGAACATTTTGAATCCCATTTCCGCAAACAGAGCAATATCTTCCTTATAACGATGGAAGAAATCAATACCATTGTGACTTGGATAATCATAACCTTCAAATACACCATACTGTGCGCCTTCTGGTGCATTCAATGACCAGAATGGTTCAGCCTTGATTTCACCTTCTTTAGTCTTGTAAGTGATCATACGTGCTGATGTACGTGATCCGCGAGTCATGCAGTCAGATGTGCTTGGTCCTTTACCATCAGCGTTCCATCCGCCTTCAAACTGATTGGCAGCAGTAGCGCCACCCCATAAAAAATCTTTTGGAAACTTTGCCATTTTCTTTCTCCTTTAATCTAAATCTTCGCCATTTGTAGCGATAACTTTCTTGTACCAGTAGAAACTGTCTTTACGATAACGTTTCATTTCTGATGTTTTTGCCTTTTCATCATCTTCATCACGATCAACATAGATGAATCCATAGCGTTTAGTGATTCCTTCACGTGTAGACACCAGATCGATTGCCGACCATGGGCAATATCCAAACAGAAGTGCACCTTCTTCAATACCGATTTTCATCTGTTCAATCATGCCGCGCAGATGTTCAATACGATACTGATCATGAATAGTACCATCTGCTTCCAGTGTATCTGGACGACCATAACCATTTTCTGTGATGATGACAGGCAGACGATAGCGATCACTTAAACGTCTGGCAGTGACACGAATGCAGTACGGGTCAAAACCATGTCCATCAGTTTCAGCCTTAGGCAGTGTATCATTCTTCACAGCCTTGCCGATTCCTGGCTTTTCCATCATTTTCATCAGATAACTCATGTTGCGATTATCTGCACCAGCCATCACTGACCAGTCAATGTGATAATAGTCCAGATGTTCTACCGTTGAGTTGCCATAGCAGTTGAATCCGATAAAGTCAGGTCTGCATGTTCGCATGATTTCCATATCCCCTTCATGAATATCCAGTTCAATGCCATGATTTCTGAAATAAGAATTGATTGACTTAGGATATGTACCAAACACCAGTGGATCAATCCACATGTTGTTTCTCAAATCATCCATATTCATTGCGGCCAGATAATCCTTTGGATTGCATGTTGCAGCATAAGCAGTATCAATGTTTGGTGCAGGTCCAATCTTTGCATCCGGACAGATTTCATGACACAAATGAATGGCTTTAGCCATCGCAACCAGCTGATGATGACCACCATTGTACAGTGCATTCAAATCAGCAGGCTGTCCTGTCAGCATATCAATTGCTCCATAGAAAATCAGAACATTGTATTCATTGTTGGTCAGCCAGTAATGAACATCATCTTTAAAATTTTCAAATAAGACTTTGCAGTAATTCACATAAGCATCAATCATTCCACGATTTGACCATGATCCATACTTCTTTAAAAGTGATGATGGCATATCAAAATGGAAGATTGTAACCAGTGGTTCAATGCCATGCTTATGGCATTCCGCAAAGACATTCTTATAGAATTCAATTCCCTTAGGATTGACTTCACCTTCACCCTCAGGCAGAATACGTGCCCATGAAATGCTCAATCTGAACATTTTGAAGCCCATTTCAGCCATCAGTGCGATATCTTCCTTGTAATGATGATAGAAGTCAGAAGCATAATGGAATGAACATGTCCCTGGGTTCAGTTTTCTTTCATCCCAGTTTGTCAGACTTTTTCCATCCAGATCATATCCACCTTCTACCTGAGCGCAGGATGTACTTGCACCCCACATGAATCCTTTCGGGAAACCTTTCATTTCTGTCATAAAACTCTCCTTGTTGCCTTTTTTTGAAAATAAGGCAAGGTGAATCTCACCTTGCCTTATGCGTTTTTCTCTATTATGCGAGATTTAATTATGCGTTTTTAGCAGCCTGTTCCTGTGCGTACAGCTGGTTGTCATAAACCTTGAAGAATGGATACCAGATCAGACCAACAGGGATCATCATCAGGTAAACAAATACAACGTTCATGATGTTCAGAGTTCCTAAGAATGCACCAACACCAACTGGCAGCAGAGCTGTGATTGAAATCCATGGTGGCATAATCAGACCAGTCTGGTAAGCGAAGTAGTACAGAATCATAACTACCATTGGGTTCAAGCAGTAAGGGATAGCCAGGATAGGGTTGTACATAATTGGCATACCGAATGCAACTGGTTCATTGATACCGAAGAATCCTGGAACCAGAGCAACCTTAGATACGGCACGAATCTGTTCAGACTTAGCCTTCAGACCCATGAAGCACAGAGGCCATGTGTTACCAGTACCACCCAGCAGAGCAACACCTGCAAACAGCAGAGTTGGGAAGAACATCAGAGGTTCACCAGCAGCGTGCAGCTGAGCGTTAGTTGCAGCAGCGTTGATCATATCAGCCATCAGTACAGGATAAACGATCATTGTACCGTGGATACCAAAGCACCACAGCAAGCAAGCCAGGAAGCAGATTACGAACATACCTGGAGTAGACAGCAGCATTGACAGAGGGATGTACAGAATAGTGTTGATCAGAGTAGTCAGAGTGATTGCACCACCTGTGAATGCAGCCAGAACAGTGTTCAGACCATAGAATACCAGAACGTTGATTGCCAGTGGAACGATTGCAGCGAATGCGTTAACCAGTGATGGAGGGCAAACTTCAGGCATAGGAATACGAATGTTCTTGTCGAAGCAGAACTTTTCGATAGATACTGTTCCCCAAGCAACAACGAAACCGATGAACATACCTGTAGTACCCAGGAATGTGTTAGTCAGGCCGCCGTTAGCGATAGGTGCAGCAATCAGAGTGAATACGATAGTAGAGTTGATAGCTGTAGAAACTGGAGATTTCATCTTCAGATTCTTAGCATAGTTATAAGCAACCAGAGTAGTTACCCACAGACCCAAAAGACCCATAGTGTAGTTGTATGGTGCATAGATGTAACCATACAGAGCTGAAGATGCGAATTCAGCGTTGAACAGTGAAATTACTGCACAGATGATCTGGCACATAGAACCTACCATGATTGGAGCCATAGTAGCCATCATACCTGCAGTCAAAGCAGAAATGAACTTGTTAGTTCCGAGCTTCTGACCAAATTCCTGAGCCTTGATCAGAAGAGGATTATTAAATAAATTTTCCATAATCTTTGTAAAACCTTTCTATTCCCTTAATTATTTCTGAGCATAAAGCTGTTCAGCCAGCTTCATGATGTTTGGACAGTTAGCCAAAGCATAGTCCATAGACTGAATTACACCACATGGCATATTTGTATCAGCCTTAATCTGGTTCAAACGGTAACCAACCTGTGGTCCAACCAGAATGATTTCGTAGTTTTTATAAACTTCATCATATTCGTTCAGACCTACAGCAGTAATTGTCAGTTCCTTGCCGTTCTGCTGCCAGTAAACTTCCATCTTCTTCATCAGAAGACCTGTAGACATACCACCAGCGCATACTAATAAAATTTTCATGTTGTTCTCCTTTCTTCTTTACTTGTTTTTGTAAAGAGTGATAAGTTCTTTGATCAGTTCAACTGCAAGCATACTTGTCATCAAGTGGTCCTGCGCGTGAACCAGAAGGACGTCAACCGGTGTCTTATCACCATTGGCTTCCTTGAACAGCAGTTCAGTCTGTGTCTTGTGTGCCAGTGTTGCAGCTGCATCAGACTGTTTCAGCAGTTCTTCAGCTTCTTCAAAATTCCCTGCCTTAGCAGCTTCAAGAGCACCAAACGCAAAAGAACGTGCGTCTCCGGAATTGGCAATGATGCCAAAAGAAATCAATTCTGAACCTTCCATTTCAACAACCCCCTTTTCTTTACAAAGGACTTTGCTGTTTTTGTATCTGGTATTTATTTCTATGAAAGAATCAATCCCTATTTCCTTCATAGATTTAAATCCTTCAGACACTAAAAAAAACAGTTGTCACCTATGACTCTTATTTTAGAGTATAGATTCCATGAAGTCAAAGCGCTTTCACTCTCAAAAAATCATCAAATTTAAACACTATTTCATGATAAAAGCAGTAGAAAATGTCATATTTATAGTTTTTTCACTGGTTTATCACGTTTTTCAGGTTTAGTGTATAGATTTTTATCTTATTTTGAATTTTAGTGTATAAAAAGCTTTGCGTTTGTCTGATTATGTATACTTTTTACGAAAGAAAGACCACTTTTCTCTCTTTTTTTCTGTTTGTGCTATAATACACTCATGAAAGTTACGAGAGAATTAGAAATCACTGCTTCAGAATTCTTTAACGCCGTTTTTGATGAAATTATTGCAGAAATCAAGAAGGTCGACAACAAAGACATTTCACGCGATGCATTCAAGAAAGGGTTTAAATACACTCACAAAAGCGAAGACGTTTATGCCAGAATGGATTTTGAAGTCATTGACTACAAGAAAAACGAATATTACAAATCAAAGAAAGAATCCATCCGTGCAGTTACAACTGTAACGTATGAAGTAAAACCATGCGAAAAAGGCATCAGTGTTACTTTTACTCAGGAACAGACGGTAAAAGGTACAACACCAAAGCCTAAGAAAGAAACATTCTTTTCTAAAATCGGAGATACTGTCAACCTGGGTAGAATGACAGATAAACTCTATGGGTTCCAGCGTGCAGTCATCAACGAAAAAGAAGGCATGATTGAAAAACAGACAGGAAACCTCTTTATCCCTAATACACGCAAATCAAAATAACAGACAGCAAACGCTGTCTGTTTTTTCTTATATCAATTTTAAGGCTTCAAACGCCTTATACAGACCATCTTCATACACTGCGGAAGTAATGTAGTCTGCTTCTGCCTTCAACGCATCACAGCCATTGCCCATCGCTACACCGCAATGTGCTTTCTGAATCATGGAAATATCATTCTCACTGTCACCCAAGGCAATTGTATCTTCTATTGTACCATTGAAATACTGCAGAACACGATCAATGCTGTCAGCCTTATCTGAACCCTTAATCAGGATTTCACCCTGTACAGAATCATTGAATGTTCCACTGTAGATAAAATAAGTCAGTTTATCCGATAAGTTATCCAATGCATCACGCACATCATCCATATGATCAGCCTGAAAGGACATCTTCAAAACCTGATCACATCCTGCATCATCCAGTTCAGAAATCTTTTTGATGACTTTTCCACCCATGAATCTTTCTTCCATTTCCGGATTGCTTCCACAGAAATAACTCATGTACATCTTCAAAGTCTTTTCACTGAAATAAGATGTTTCAACTCCTTCCAAAGAGAAACCAACACGATGTTCTGTGAAATAGTCCATCAGATGCTTCATTTCTTCTTTTGGAAAAGATGCCTGATACATGATTTCATGATGAACTTCAATATGGGATCCACACCCATACACAAATCCACTGACTGGCAATGCATGATATATGCTCTCTACCATTGCCTTAACTCTTCCGGTACAGATAAACAGTTCATGACCATTCTCTTTTGCCTGCTTCAAGGCTTTTTTTGCGCTTTCTGGTACACAGTGATTCTTAAAATCATACAAAGTACCATCGATATCAACAAATACATACTTTTTCATACACTAAATCAACCCTGCATTCTTAAACGCATTGTACAGACCATCCTGATCAATGTCTGTTGTGATCATATCAGCCACCGACTTGACTTCATCACTGGCATTGCCCATCGCAATACCCACTGCAGCATGTCGAATCATTGCCAGATCATTGGTGCTGTCACCAATCGCAATTGTATCTTTAAGATCTGCCCCAAAGTATTCAAGGACACGATCGATTCCGCTTGCCTTGGAAATACCCGCAATCAGAATTTCTCCTTCAATGATCTCCCCGACATTTTCATTGTAGAGGAAGCCTTCTACACCCGCAGGCAGATTCTGAATGTATGTTCTGATTCTTTCATCATTTTTCGCAAACAGATCCACTTTTGCCACCTGTGCTGCATCTTCTTTACTGAAATCCTCAAACATACAGATCAATGAAGGATCATTAAAACGAACTGCCAGTTCATTATCAGGTCCACCATTTGCACAGAAATACCCTTTGAATCTTTCATAGCACTTCTTTGAATAATAATTTCTTTGTGCTCCTTCAAGAGTAAATTCAATGTCATTTTCCTGCATGTAGTCTACAATTTCACACAGACGATCATAAGGGAACTGACCCTGATAAATCACTTTTCCATCCAGTTCAATATGTGTACCTCCGGCATACACCACACCACTGATTGGCAGTTTCAGATAGCTGCTTTCAACCACTGGTTTAGGTCTGCCTGTACAGATAAACAGTTCATGACCATTCTCTTTTGCCTGCTTCAGTGCTGCCAAGGCAGACTGAGGGACTTCGTGATGCTGATGGTCAAACAAAGTACCATCAATATCAATAAATACATACTTCTTCATACTTCACCTATATTTTCTTTACCATCATGATGATTGTCGCAATTTCATTGTCATCAATGATGATTTTAAATGTCTTTTCCAGTTTCTTCATCATCTTGGAAACCATGCGATAATCATCATCCAGTGTCTGAATAATCTTATCTGTTTCCGGATTCTTGACTGGTTTTCCACCTGAGAGAATACGCTCTACAAGACATGCCAGATGCACAAAGATACCCAGCATCTGATCGGAATTGAGCGAATACATGAGTGTCAGCTCATCCACAACTGAAGGCAATACAGACTTCAGTTTAGCGATGGATGTGTACTTGAACTGTTCATCCAGACGATCATACACTTTGTTGTAGTCGGCTGTAGGTGCTTTGATCGGTTCAAACATCAGAACACGGTCCAGCTGATCAGAAGCTACATCAAATACCTTTGAAATTGGAATAAATGGAATACCCAGCAGCTTAGGATCATAAGTACCCACAAAGGCATGAATCGTATACGTCTTTCTGATTTCCATGACTTCATTCAGCAGTTTGGTACGATTTGAAATTGCCAATGCAATAGTCTTTAAACCAAGTCTTGAATTCTGGTCAATATAATTCTTCAGATGAAGAGCTCCACCCTCACCAGTGTGACACAGTGTCACAATCACTGTATTTCTTGTGTCATGTTTACGTCTTAAGTTCCAGATTTCTTTGTTGACAATGTGATACACTGCATCAATATCATTTTCCATTGAACATTTACGTGCTACATCAATTCCAATCAAAGTAACTGGAATGTTCATATATCTGATCTTTACATCAATTTCTTCCATCAATGCATCAATCATCGTCTTGATTGATCCCATATCATAAATGACAATAATCCCTGCCCCACGGTCAATCTTCTGAATCAGTATTCTCAGTTCTTCCATAGCTGTATGGGAATCTGTTTCCAGTGTCAGATCATAACTATAGGCATTTTCACATTGTGTCAATGCATTGGTTACATCACGCAGTGAACTTGCAGTTCCATTGCCATGCATGATATACAGCAGTACAGGACGGCTTTCTGCCTCATCTTCTTCCGGTTCCATCAGAAAACCTGCCAGAATGACAATCTCTGATAAATCCAATTGAAGTTCATAATGTTCATAAATCAGATTAGCCAGTTTTGATGCTGCTGCATATTCTTTTGGATGATTCTGAATAGTCATGACAATCTGGTCATTCGATATTCTTTGATGTGTCGTGTTCATTTTAATCAATGAATTGATGTGCAGACACAATCCATAGAATACATTGCTTTTGAACTTTTTACCCAGTTCATTCTCCATTCCATCCAGAAAGATTGTGACCATCTTAATCACATCACGATCTACTATCTTGGATAACTGGTCAAGATTCTTTGTATCATCTTCATTTTTATGATAACTGTATTTATTAAACAAATTCTTAATATGAGTATTAATTGTATTCTCAATTGAATCTGGATTTACACCACGATTGGACAAAGCTTCATACTGTCTTTGAATGTTATGATAGACACTTTCCATACGTTTGCCCTGATACCCTTTATCCTGGTCATACTGGATATAAGGATGATCAGAAAGCAGTTCATTCAGTTCAGCACTGTGTTCTTTTTCCATCAGAAGACTGCGTTTTACCTTGGCACTGAAGTCATTGAGCACAACCACCATATTCTTATCATTTTCATTAACTACACGCACATATGCATTTGCACACGCTGTAACGATTTCATTGCGCAGTTCTTTGACATTGTAGACAAAATCCGTTAACAGGAGGGCTTTGATTGTTTCTGATGTCACTTCAATGGAACGCTTTGAATTCTGCGCTTCTGCCCCAAAGAATGCATTAATCAGATCAAAACGTTCAGTCAATGGACGCTTTGACAACTCAGGCAACTCAATCACAACAGAGAAACGCTGATTGTACTGAGTCACATTGCTGGCAGAACACGACAACATCAGATAGACATCGCTGTAATCTGCACTTTGTCCTGACTCATCAACCAGACATCCTGTATCCAGGAATGTAAAGATACGATTTTGCTGACGGACATTCAACAAATCAAAACAATCAATAAACAACATGCCTCCGCGAGCACGCTCAAAAGCACTGGTATCTTTACCATCTTTGCCAAACAGATCTTCATCCAGGATTGCCGTATTGTTGGTGTAATGACGACAATTGATCTTCACAAACGGTGCATTTTCTTTCAAGACACCTTTGGCAAGCGCATAGCCATGCATCCCTGTCGCAAAATAGGTTGTCCCGCATCCACCCTTTGAACTGATCAGAATGTTCAAAGAACGCTTCGGATACAAAATGGCAGCCTTTGCCAGCTGAACAGCACTCTTCAATGAACCATCATGCCCCACAAGAAGTCCGAATTCAGGATAATTATTTTCTTTTATCGTTTCTGTCAATTTATACAAGACAGGACGTCCATCCGATTTGATGAGTCTCCCTTCTTTGATCAACTCATTCAATGCTGTAGAAATGTTGGAACGTTGCTTGCCTAATGCTGCCGCAATCTCTTTCGTCTCTACACCATTAGCATATTCAGGACCAGAATAGACACTCTGTCGCACAAATTCATACACTGCATCTTTTATCGACTTCATACTTCCTCCTAGTGTATAGATTTCTATGCACTAAGTATATCAGAAATTCAATTGTAAAACTATGTCAGACTGAAATAGTCCTTCAGATACTCTGCAACACCATCTTTTGTATTCTCTTTGCACAAGTCATCTGCAATCTGTCGAGTCTTTTTCATAGCGTTTTTGACCGCTACCCCAAGACCTGCTGCCTGAAGCATGCTGATGTCATTTTCACCATCTCCAAAAGCCATGGTTTCACTTACATCAATGCCCTCCAGCTTCGCAATCATTCTAAGTGCTTCTCCTTTTGTGATATCAGAAAGCTGACATTCCATCCAGAATGGGGATACAAAAGTACAGCGATATTTTTCTTTATAATCAGCTTCTATCTTTTCTGCAATTTTTCTCAATGTCCAAGGAAGGCCTGTAAAACATACTTTTTCATCACCCTCAGGCATAAGTTCTTCTCTTAATACAGTTCTGATTTCATAATTGTCATTTTGACGATATATCCAGAACATATGATTCACAATCTGATACAGCCTTACAATCCATTTCTTTTTTCGATTGTAGACAGCAGTCATGTTGTTTCCTTTCTGAACAATCGATAAAACATTCTTATTTTCAGTATACATGACCAGTTTCTTAATCTGACTGGCAGTCAACCCTGCTTTGTTGATGTGCTGATGAGTACGATAAGAAACAATGGTCTGTCCATTCATTCCGCAGAAATATCCGCCTTTTTCTTCAAGACGGATCTTTTTTATGATATTCTGTGCGGATTCATAAGCTCTGCCTGTACACAGTGCCAATACAATTCCTTTTTCTGTCAAAAGATCCAAGACACGCAACGTTTCTTCACTGACATCTCCTGAATGATTCAACAGTGTACCATCCATATCAAACGCAACCAATTTCATTCTACATCACCAACATTTCAATACTTTCGCTCTAGTATTATAACACAATCCAGATTAGAGCTAGAATTCATGTTTTGACCAGATTTTTCTCTTTTTTAACAACACGATGGAAATCCTGCATGATACAATATAGAAAAACAAAGGAGTATGAATATATGACAAAATTCTCGGAAAATTTCCTGTGGGGTGGTGCTACTGCAGCCAACCAGTGTGAAGGCGCATGGAACGTTGATGGACGTGGCCCTGCCATGACAGATGTGACAACAGGCGGATCAGTAAAAGCACACCGCATGGTCACTTACATCGATAAAGATGGAAACCCTGGTGCTATGGCAAAAATGAAAGGCGGCAAGCTTCCAGAAGGTGCAAAATACGCTGTATTAGATGGCTACTATTATCCAAATCATGATGGAATCGACTTCTATCATCGTTACAAAGAAGACATCGCTCTGTTTGCAGAAATGGGTTTCAAGACATTCAGAATGTCCATTTCATGGAGCCGACTGTACCCAAATGGTGATGAAACAGAACCAAATCAGAAAGGAATTGAATTCTATCGCAATGTCTTTACTGAACTGAGAAAGCACAACATTGAACCATTAGTGACTATCTGGCATTTTGATACACCACTGTATCTTGAAGAACATTATGGCGGATGGACAAACCGTAAACTGATTGAATTCTTTGGGCGTTTCGCAAGAACATGCTTCACTGAATTCAAAGGACTGGTCAAATACTGGCTGACTTTCAATGAGATCAACAACACAGTCATGTTCCTTGAACTGTTTGGAAACAAGGCAACTGATGAAGACTATCAGAAAGCCTATCAGACACTGCACTATCAGTTTGTCGCAAGTGCACATGCTGTAAAGATTGGACATGAAATTGATCCTGAAAACAAGATTGGATGCATGATCTGCGGTATTACTTATTATCCAGGATCACCTGATCCAAATGATATCCTGAAAAACCGCGATATGTGGGAAAAAGGCATCTATTACTGCGGCGATGTACAATGCAAAGGAAAATACCCTACATTTGCACAGCGTCTGTGGAATGAACACAATGTCAAACTGGATATCACTGAGCAGGATTTGATTGATTTGAAAGAAGGCAAAGTGGACATGTACACCTTCTCTTACTACATGTCAACCATGCTGACAACACACGAAGTCAAAGAAAAAGTAAGCGGGAACTTCTCTGCCGGTGCTAAAAACCCATACCTGACATACTCTGACTGGGGATGGGCACTTGACCCTAAAGGATTAAGATACTATCTTGAAATGATTTATGACCGTTATGAACTCCCATTGATGGTCGTTGAAAATGGACTGGGTGCTTACGATACAGTTGAAGAAGACGGTTCAATCCATGACCCTTATCGCATTGACTATTTCAGAGAACACATCAAAGAAATGGGCATTGCCGTTGAACATGGCGTTGATCTGATTGGCTTTACACCATGGGGCTGCATCGATCTGGTATCTGCAGGAACAGGTGAAATGAGAAAACGCTATGGCTTCATCTATGTTGATAAAGATGATGAAGGAAAAGGCACATTCAACCGCAGCCGCAAAGACAGCTTCTACTGGTACAAGAAAGTCATTGCATCAAACGGTACAGATTTAGATTAAGATATGATAAAACGCATTCATTATGAATGCGTTTTTCTTTACTCTATTCAATTCCTT
>JAFYOL010000212.1 GCA_017560205.1 Erysipelotrichaceae bacterium
TATTCCGGATCAGATTGTGGATATTGAAGAATTTTTGGAAACACATACTGAAAATACAGTACGTTTTATCATTGATAAAGATATCCGCTGGAGAATTCGAGATATGCTGGATCAGATGAACATGAATGAACGTATTCTTTCTCCTGGTCTTGATGGTGTCTCACAGTGGATTCGTCGTCATTATTATGTGCGTGCACTGGATGAGAAAAAATAGGGGATTATTGTATGAACAAGATGAAACGTATCACGTATCTGACTTTGTTGATTACGATTGAAATTGTTTTAGCTTCAGTTCCATTTTTAGGATATATTCCGTTAGGTTTTGTCAATGCGACAACACTTCATCTTCCGGTGATTGTAGCAGGCATGATTTTAGGGAAGAAAGAAGGGGCAATTGTTGGATTGGTGTTTGGTCTGTCTTCTTTGTTGAAAAACACTTTTTCACCCAATCTGACCTCCTTTCTGTTTTCTCCATTCTTTTCTGTAGGGAATGTACAGGGGAATTTTGCCAGTGTACTGATTGCCTTGGTTCCTCGTATGATGATTGGAGTATTGGCAGGCTGCATTTATCCTTTGTTTGAGAAGGGGATAAAACCGAATGTGCGTGCTATCTTTGCGTCGATTATCGCTTCATTTGCCAACACAGTTCTGGTGCTTGCAGGAGCTGCTTTGTTTTTTGCGGAAGCTTATGCCAGTGCACAGGGGATTGCGGTTTCTTCGCTGTTTACGTTCATTCTGAGCGTTGTTTTCACCAATGGGGTAGCTGAAGCTGTTGTAGCTGCATTGATCTGTCCTGTGCTTGTAAAGGCGTTTAAAAAGGTTGTAAGATAAGAAAAAGGCAATTGAGAAATGATATGTACCCTCTTTACTGGACAAACCAGTAAGGAGGGTATTTTTTATGCGATACACGCATGAATTTAAAATTAAATGTATTGATTTATACCGACAAGGAAGGTATCCAGATACACCTGAAGGATTAACTGACAAAAGATTTCACGATAAAGTACGAGAATGGGTAAGAATCGAAGAGAAATGTGGTGCTGAAGCATTAAAACACAAAAATCAAAACAAAGAGTGGACAGCAGAACAACGCTACGAACTTGTAGCACAAGTGATAGCTGGTCAATCTTGTCTAGAAGTAGCAGTTTCAAACGGGATTAATCCAGGACAGCTTTATCAGTGGGTTCGCAAATACAAGGAATTGGGATATAATGGGCTCGAAACTTTGAAAAAAGGACGACCAGTCAAGGAGCCTGAAATGAAAAAGAATTTAGAACCAAGACCACTTAGTGAATCAGAAAGAGAAGAATTGATACGTCTTCGTGCAGAAGTGGAATATATTAAGACTGAGAATGAAACAATAAAAAAAGAAATCGCCTTGAGAGAGGAAAAGGCAGCTGCGCAACTCAAGGCGAAAAAGCAGCGATCATCAAAGAACTCAGAGAAAAAGGATATCAACTGAAGTACCTTTTGAAAGCTATGAACTTATCCAAATCAACCTATTATTATGAAATCAATCGAGTTGATGTCGTAAAAGAAAGAGACAAAGAGCTTTCAGGCAAAATCCAGGAAATATTTGATCATCATAAAGGAAGGTATGGCGTAAGACGTATTCACAGTGAATTGAAAAATAAAGGATTCAAAATCAATCGTAAACGTATCCAGAGAATCATGCATGAAATGGGATTGAAAGGAAAGCGCCCAAAAGAGAAATATCATTCATACAAGGGAGAAGTAGGTAAAACAGCAGATAATGTCATCAATCGAGATTTTAGTACGACAGCACCATTACAGAAGTGGACAACAGATGTTTCACAGTTCAACTTCTCATGGGGTAAGTGTTATATCTCACCTATCCTGGATATGAACACTAATGAAATCATTTCATATGATTTATCTTTAAGTCCAAATATGGAACAGATAAGTCATATGCTTACAAAAGCATTTAATCGATTCCCACAAGTAGAGGGTCTTATCTTTCATTCTGATCAGGGTTGGCAGTATCAACATGAATATTTTAGAAGCGAATTAAAAAAACATGGAATCATTCAATCCATGTCGCGTAAAGGAAACTGTTATGATAACAGTATTATGGAAACATTCTTTGGGAGACTAAAGAATGAGATGTATTATGGCTATGAGAAGTGTTATGACTCGTTCGAAGAGTTTTCCATTGCAATGGAAGAATATATAAATTACTACAATAACGAACGAATTCAGGCAAAAACAAAATGGATGCCTCCTGCAAAATACAGGGAAGCATCCATGTGTGCCTAATTCATAAATCTATGTGTCCAGGAAACTGGGTACATATCACATCTGTACCTTTTCTGTGATTTATTTCTTGTTAGAAAGATATTCGTGGATACCTGCAGCACCCTGTCTTCCAGCACCCATAGCCAGAATAACAGTTGCAGCACCTGTTACAGCATCACCACCGGCATAGACACCTTCTTTAGTTGTCTTGCCAGTTTCATCGGCAATGATACATTTCCACTTGTTCAATTCAAGACCTTCAGTAGTAGAAGAAATCAGTGGATTTGGTGAAGTTCCCAGTGACATGATGACTGTATCAACATCCATCACAAATTCTGATCCTTCAACAACAACTGGACGTCTTCTTCCTGATGCATCAGGTTCACCCAATTCCATGCGCACGCACTTCATACCTGTGATATTACCTGCATCATCAACCAGAATCTCAGTTGGATTTGTCAGAACATCAAAGATAACGCCTTCTTCTTTAGCGTGATGAACTTCTTCAACACGTGCAGGAAGTTCAGCTTCAGAACGACGGTATACGATATGAACTTCAGCACCCAGACGTAAAGCAGTACGAGCAGCATCCATTGCAACGTTACCACCACCGACAACAGCAACCTTAGTTCCTGGCAGCATGACTGTATCATAGCTGTCATCGAACGCTCTCATCAGATTGCTTCGAGTCAGATATTCATTGGCAGAGAATACATTGTTTGCGTTTTCTCCAGGAATTCCCATGAACTTAGGAAGACCTGCACCAGATCCGATAAAGACTGCTTCAAAGCCTTCTTCATCCATCAGCTGATCAATTGTTGTTGCCTTACCGATCACAACGTTTGTCTCAAACTTAACGCCCAGTGCCTTAACTTCTTCAATTTCCTTTGCCACAACTTTATGTTTAGGCAGACGGAATTCAGGAATACCATAAACAAGTACTCCACCCAGCTCATGCAGTGCTTCAAATACAGTTACATCATAACCATACTTCGCCAAGTCACCAGCACAGCTTAATCCAGCAGGACCAGATCCAATAACCGCAACCTTGCGGCCATTGAAGTTTTCAGGTTTCTTAGGTCCAATACCATTTGCCAAAGCGTAGTCTGCAACAAAACGTTCCAGCTTACCAATCGCAACAGCATCACCTTTAATACCACGAATACATTTACCTTCACACTGATTTTCCTGTGGACATACACGACCACATACAGCAGGAAGTGAAGAAGAAGCATGGATAATATGGAAAGCTTCTTCGAATTTGCCTTCTTTTACTTTAGCGATGAAATCAGGAATCTGAATGGATACAGGACATCCCTGAATACAGCGTGCGTTTTTACAACCAATACAGCGCTGAGCTTCTGCTACTGCTTCTTCAGCAGTATATCCTAAACAAACTTCTTCAAAGTTAGTTGCACGAACTTTAGGATCCTGTTCAGCAATTGGAACTCTCTTCAAAACATCCATTAGTGTTCACCTCCACAGTGTCCACATCCACCATGATGTGTGTTGCCTTCCAGCTCTTTGAGCATCTTGCGGCCTTCAAGTGTCTTATAGATTCTCTGACGAGCCATTGCCTGGTCAAAATCAACCAGATGTCCATCAAATTCTGGACCATCTACACAGGCAAACTTGATTTCTTTACCAACCTGAAGACGGCAAGCACCACACATACCAGTTCCATCCACCATAATTGGGTTCATGGAAACGATTGTCTTAATGCCCAGCTTCTTAGTCAGCAATGAAACAAACTTCATCATGATGACTGGCCCAATCGCAACCACCAAATCATAATGATTGCCTTCATTCACCAGAGCTTCAATCTTAGATGTTACCATACCAGCATGGCCATAAGAGCCATCATCTGTACATGGATAGAAGTTGCCGGATACAGCTGTCATTTCTTCTTCAAGAATCAGCATGTCTTTTGTCTTGGCACCAGTGATGACATCACATTCAACACCAAGTTCATGCAGCCACTTTACCTGCGGATAAACAGGAGCAGCACCTACACCACCTGCAACAAACAGAATCTTCTTTGCCTTGAGCTGTTCAACAGTTTCATGGCACAGTTCACTAGCACATCCCAGCGGACCTACAAAGTCACGGAATGCATCTCCAACAGTCATATGACTCATACGTTCTGTTGAAGCGCCTACAACCTGGAATACAATCGTTACAAGACCTTTTTCACGATCATAATCACAGATAGTCAAAGGAATACGTTCTCCCTTTTCATCAATTTTTACAATGATAAACTGACCTGGATAGCAGTTTTTCGCAACACGTGGAGCTTCTACATCCATCAAATAAATCTTATCAGCCAGTTTTTCAGCTTTTACAATTTTAAACATATGATATTCTCCCTTTCAATTTGAGAGTCTTTAGAAACAAATTGTTTCCATTTGA
>JAFYOL010000213.1 GCA_017560205.1 Erysipelotrichaceae bacterium
AAAGAAACAAGCAGAAGAAGCACATTGCGATATGTGCGATGATTGAAACTGTAATAAAGAATCAATGTCAAAGGAAGAAACAGAAGCAAAAATACTAA
The DNA here is from genome assembly GCA_017560205.1 of Erysipelotrichaceae bacterium. GTDB lineage: Bacteria > Bacillota_I > Bacilli_A > Erysipelotrichales > Erysipelotrichaceae > RGIG1896. The sequence continues at coordinate 99 of JAFYOL010000213.1, forward strand.
ACTGGAAAACAGCATTATTCTTCCCCCCTGACAATATCAAACGCTAAATAGCGTTCTCCCCATTCGTCTGCATAGAAATAATTTTCAATGGTATACATGAACAGAATTTTATCAACATCATTTTCACGAATGAACTGATCGTAATTGAATTCAGTTTTTGTCAACGATGTATAATTAATCGGATAAATCAATGTAATTTCATAGAAATCCTTTGCCAGCAATGGTAAAACCGGACCTGCATAGGAATCCCCAATAATCAACAAGCTTTCTTTGCCTTCATTCGCTTCATTGACAATACGTGTATAACCATCCCCAACCTTGTATGCAACATTGTAGTGGTAATCCATTTCGTTGTGTTCGTCAAGATCAAAGAACGTATTGGTATTAGAAACTTCCATTTCCCCATCCAGATTATAAATCTTGTACTCAGGCAAATCATAACGGAAAACACAGAATGGTGATCCTTCTGTTACATATCCTGTACGAGAAGAGAATGTTCCATAAAACTTCAGATTATTTTCGCATGAAAGGTCCTGAGGCTCTAAAATCTGAGCATCTTCCTTAAACAGAAGCTTCATAATCTGAGTATACCCAATGTATGAACCCATATGATTCCAATGATGATCTGTCCAATAGAAACACTCTTCATAGGTTTCCATCGAATCAATCACAAACTCATCATAATCCAATTCAAGTTTACTTTGAAAAATCTTTGAATAAGATGGACCTGCTCCCTTGACTCCATTGTCTTCATCCAGCAATGAAGTTTCATGAAGCTGAGTTGGCTTATAAACAACCATTTCAATTTCAGGATAATCTTTCTGAAGCTGGTTCATCTGTTCAATTCTACGCTCAATTCTAGATGCTGTAACTTCAGAATATTCCATAACAGCCTGTGTCAACAGCTGAGAATCTCCAATCTGATAAACATGATCAGTACCAACAGGTCTAAGTTCAAGAGAATTTTCTTTTCCATCATTAAAAACAGAAGCTGACTGATATTCAAACTTATTCTTCAAAGTCACAAATGTATAGCGACTAGGAAACTGATCCACAAGAATGTCTTCGAGTTTTTTCTGGAATGCTCCTGTTGCCAAAGAAGCAGATTTCAAATCCTGATTTGTTGCCATATCACGATTTTCAATCCATGAGATTTCTTCCTGATCGACAAAGAACAGAATGCCTGCACCAAGAGAAAACAGAAGCCCAATAACAGCTACAAAATATATCTTTTTCCACATGTTTAGGACCTCCTATTCTTTCCAGTAAAAATGAATGATGCAATCCTCTGCAAGACCGTAATATTTTTTGAATGTATCCATATGATACGTATCTTCTGGTTCAATGTCTGCACTATGTACCGTATAAATTGGCATTCGTGGAATCCAGACATCTTTTTCTTCTGGATGATCCAGATAATACTCAATAATCTGCAGACGTTCAACATGAGTTGCTGCCACAAGACGATATTTGTTGATCAATTGAGTACCTTTCAACAGACAAAGCGCTGTACATCCTAAGATACAAAGGATGAGAATGCCCTTATTCCAATTGATTTCGTCTACAACCAGCAGCACCAGAATAATCGCAAAGAAGTAAAAATAGAAACTTGAGCGTGATCCAAAGATTGGCGAAATGAACATCACCAGATTGGCAGCACCAGCAAGAAGCAGAATAAAGATTGCCATATTGCGTCTATCTGGTGTCAACTGTGTCCAGAAGTAGACAAACAGCCAGATAATATAAACAACCCAGAACAGTAAATTGAGCACCATACAAAGTGAATTTGTCTCATACTCAAGGAAAAACTGAAGCATGGAAAATCCAAACTTCGATAAAAGATTGCACAGAAGCAGGAAAATACTCACGCCGCTTAATAAAAAGCTGACCAGCATCATAAATGGCTTTTTCTTTTTATCGAACACAAGCTTCATGCACATCATTGCATTCAACACAACAATCAGATACTTGTTGTCATAAAAAGTATAACGCAGAAATGGACCCACATTGCACCACAGTTTTTCAGGCAGACTTAAATTCAACCAGGCTGTGTTCTCAGAAAGACGATAAGCTGCACCTGGACTTACACGAATAATCACAAGAGAAATCAGACTGAAAATACCTGCAGCTGCAATCTGTTTCCAGTTTCCCTTTGTAAAATACAAAAACCCAACAAGCAGTACATTGGCTAAAACCATAACCGCAGATAAATTCTCCATATAAAGTCCAGCACAGAAATTCAGCAGGCAACACAATACGATTTCCCAAAGCGCAAATGAACGATTCGCTTTGATCATTCGCTGAACAAGGCAAAGATAAATCAGACACAGCACCATTGGGATTACATACGTTGTCCCCATAATCCAAGTATAAGTTTCCATTCTCAAATTAACACTGACATACAACATCAGAAACAACGTAACAAGATAACCCGACCATGTCTTGCGTGGATTAGCAAGTACATTCACACAAATATAAATCACAGTAAAAAACAATGGATTCAAGATATTCCATGCCCACTTGTTAGGAGCAATCAGAAAGCCCCATAACTCGCTTAAAAAACGTCCTGACCAGGAAAAGTAGAATTCAATCGCAGTCAAAAAAGGTGTCCCTTTCATACCATTGATGGCATATCCCCAGTCATCACCTGCTAAAGGTGTCAAATAAGTAATAATCGTAAAGAAAAGAAAGACGATTGAAGTCATCAATGCAATTTTAATTTTATTGTTCGTAAGTTTCATTTTCATCATCCATCCTTTCTTATTATATCGGTTTTTTAAAGAATTCAAAAGAGTTCTCGATGAATCATCAAAGAACTCTTTTATTTCGTATACTACTCAGTCTGTTCTCCAGAAGCAGGAGCCTCTGGTTCTTCAGTACCAGCATCAGGGGCAACAGATGGCTCTGGTGTTGGTACAACAGTTACTTTACAATAGCTATAATTTGCAGATTTACCTGCAAGTTCAGAAGGCTTAATCGATGTAACACCATCGAAACCACTGAATGTCAAGACAACAACAGGATTATTTTCACCACATTCTGTACTTGTGTCTTCTGTAGCATTAAGTGTCACACCATATTCATGAGCCCAACGAATCAATTCATCAATTGAAACTCCTACAAAAGAAGGAATATCAATTGAAGGTTCTTCCTCATATTTATAAAGCTGAATAGACAGTGCTCCATTTGTCTTAACGAAAGGTTCACCTTTCAACACTGGTGATACTGAAGCAACTTTGCCGTCAAGAGTCTGATCATGAGTGATTTTTTCCTCAACATAGACAACTGCTTCATCTGAATCAACTAAATGTTCTGTTGCCCATGTCTTGATTGCCTCATGACCATCTGAGTCCTTTGGCAACGCAGTGATGATATAAGGATAATCATAAACACTGATTTCAACTTTACTGAATGTACCATCACTCTTTGTCTCTGCAGCAACACTCTGGGCAGAAACCTGACCAACACTGTTCATAACATAATCCGGATTAGCTTCACCTTTTTCGTTATGAGACTTAATGTACTTATAAGTCACTTCAAATCCATAGTCATTCAGCCAGTTCACTTCGCGAATTTCTTTCAATGACATCTTTGTAAAATCAGGAACTTTTGGCACAACCAGAATTACATTAACTGTCATTTCAGTGACTTTGCTTGTCATACGAAGCGCAGGCTTATCCTGATACAGGATTGTACCATTGCTTAAAGTTGGATTGAAACCTTCCATACCTTCTTCAATGTAGTTAATATTCAACTTGATATTGCGCTGAGCAGCCCAGCTCTTCAACGCAGAAATATTTTCGCCATACCAGTCACCTACAAGATCTGGTACTGGTTCACTTACACGCTGTTCATCAAACCATTCATGATAGTAAACAGGTGTATCATAAGTCCAATTTGCACTCCATTTGAATTCATCAAATGTCTGGATTTCCTGATTTTCAGGTTCCAGATTACTCAAAAGGAACTCTCTGTTTTCTTTAATCGATCCCTGATATGGAGTGTATGTATACAGCATCAATTCAAGAGTACCATCATACTGTTTTGAATTGTATCCTGTTACACGGCTTGACTTGATTTTCAAAGCAGAGAAGCCTTGTTCATAACTGTTTGAAATCTTCTTGATGACAAGATTAAACAAATCAACCATCATATCCAATGGAATATTAGTCTTCACGTTTTCACCAGCAGCTTCCAAAACATTCAACGCAACATTGACATCACGAATTTCAGTGAGTTTAGTCAAGAAAGAAGTGATAACCTGCTGCTGATTCAGCTGACGCTGGAAATCCCCTTCCTGGAATGCTTTACGTTCTCTTGCAAATGCCAATGCTCCCTGACCATCTACATAGTTAAAGCCTTCAAAGATTTTAATTCCGATTGTACCACGATCATAAGATGCAGTCTGTGCAAGGAATTCTTTTGGTGACCAGATTTCAATACCACCAATTGCATCCACCATGTCCACAACACCGAAGAAATTTGCTTCAAAGAAATAATCAATTTCAACGTCCATCATATCTTCAACAGTCTGAATTGTACATGCACGCCCATAGTTTCTTGAATGAGCAATCTTCTGTTTTGCATTACCACAAATAGGTACCAGTGAATCTCGCGCAATTGAAGTATATGTTACTTCAAATGCAACAGGATTAAATGTCGCAAGCATCAAAACATCGGAATGAGATTCATCCATACCGATAATCAGGACATTGAATGGTTCGTTTTCAACATCAACATTGCCAACACTTCCATTGTCAACTTCAACTTCACGACTGTAAACAAACAAAGAAGACAGACTTTCCAAATAATCAGTACCATCTTCACTTGAGAACATGGAAGCATAGTTTGCCGGCAGAATACCAGCATCAATTTCATCTTTCAAAAGAGCAAGAATGATATCCTGATACCCTTCATACTCTACAAATTCTGCAGTCACACTCTGTTCTTCAAATTCAGCTTTGGACACAGCAAAAATATCAGGATTTAATGTTTCATGAATAATCCCAACACGTTTGTCATTCAACTCATTCAGAGTTTCACTTTCTTCGCTTTCTCCATGAACAACAACAGCCAGTTCAACAGACTCTGTTACAGTTCCATCAACAATGATATGACCAACAGTTTCATTGACACGCACAATCAGCCATGCTCCAGTAATACCTGCAGCCAGCAATACAACAATCAATGCTGAAATTGCAAAAAAGTGGTTTCTTCTTGTTCCTCTAAACTGGAACAAAACAGCAATATGCAGCAGAAGCAAAACAACAAGTGCACAAAGATTAATCATTACGAAAAGATCCTGACTCAGCTTGCTGTAGGACTGGATTCCCATCAAGATAACAAGATAAACTGCATCCACGATTGCAAGCAGCAAAATCGACATGACAGATTGCCATGGTTTCAGCTTGCAGTTTCTCTCAGGTTTATTTTTCTGTTTTTCTACTTTTTTCATGTTATTCACCTACTGGGTAGCCATACAGCTCTACGATTTCAAAACGACCATCATCTTTTTCAACAACATAAAGCGAAATTGTTTTCACCCAATCATTTGTATCCACTATTTTATCTGTACTTCCTTCAATCAACTCATATTCTTTATAGTCAATTGTTGCATAAACATAGTAATAAGGATGGGACCCAAAACTTGTAACAAATTCCCCTTCCTGAGGATAAACATCAGCAGTCACTGCAATCACTTCAGGAAGATAATCTCTTCCATACTGTGCAACTGTCAAGTCAAAATTTGCATACAATGTATTAATTACCATATCTTTAAATGTTAAATGCATGTCCCCGTAGACATACTGAATTCCACCAACATCATAGTTTCCATCTTTGTTTGACCACGTAAAAACATCCGCAACAAACGCTTTCGAAACAAGTTCAACAGCTTTGTTTTTATCCAGATTTTCTTCATCACTTAAAACAAGTGTCAATTCATCAAACAGTTCTTTCTGATATGCAGTAGCTGTATTTTTAATTGTATAAAATTTATTTTCAATCACTTCAGGTTTAATTGTTGTTGAAGTACCTGTACTATTTGCCATTGTCTTAACAACGTTTATTCCAATAAAAACCATGCAGACCACAGCCAGAATCAGAATGATAAAAACAGGCAAAGTGTTCGTCTTTTTACTATTTGCTTCCATAGGTTTCATCTCCCGTCTAATCTAATGAATAATATACTATTTCACTTAAAAATTCAAGTGCAGAAAAATTCCAAAATAATGAAAAAAGCGTAATTATATCACGCTTTTTTCATTATTATTTCCATTATTTTATTTATCACATAGTGATACATAACAGCTATTCCAAAGGCAATCAAAAACGACATTATATTCCTGAAATAGCCGTGTGGATCCCATGTATAATAAATGAAATAATCTACCTGTTTTACAATCAATTCATGAAAAAGATATACTTCCATCGTTAATGTGCCTAACCAAGAAAATAGTTTCCCCTTACATTTCAGTTTTGTTTCTAACAATTCAAAGAATCCTGCAAGCAAAAGACAAAGTCCTGGAGTAATCAAAACAAATGGATACCAATAAAACCCCAAGCCCCACATCAAAACATCGTAATGAGGATAGCACCAGTATAACAGAAACGCACCTGCAACCACACTGGATATTGAAAGTTGCCAACACAATGGTGTAATTTTCTTTTTCTTCAATGAAAAATCACCAAAATAGAATCCTAAGAAATAAATAGGCAATCGACTGGCAAAAATCATTTGTCTGCAATGCATATAATACACAAAAGAAACTGCTGCAAGAAACACCATCACCAAAAAACCTTTTTTCCCATTTTCCATTAACGAAAAAACCATAGGTGCAAGCAGTACAAACACGAACAAGGCAGAAAAATACCAAAGTGTTGTATTACCACTTGCCCAAAAATCCAACATCAGCACAAACAGAATCGATTGACGCGTTCCATAACCATACAGAAAACAACATAAAATCAAAACAGGAAGGATAAATGGAAGAATT
>JAFYOL010000214.1 GCA_017560205.1 Erysipelotrichaceae bacterium
TCAATCGCAAAAGATCATTTGGAATTGGAACTTCCATTTCATCGGCATGTTCATTGAAAGTCCAGCCAATTCCATTTTCATCTTTACGAATAGGAATCACTTCTTTTTTGTGTCGAAGCATGAATTCAAGTTTTCCAGTCTGCGAATATTCGTTTTCTACAGTGACAAGAATCGTTCCAGTAGCTGCACCACTCATTGCTTTAGAACCTAGTAATCGATCCTGACCTGCAGCATCACCCTTTTTTGTATGATGCAGGATGATACAAGTTAAGTTATAGGTCATGATGAAGTCTCTAAAGTCTTTGATGATGGTATATATGGATTGATAGTCCCAATCTGTTTTCATAAACTCTTCCAGATTTACTAAGCAATCAATAATTACAAGCTTCACTTCACGAATCTTCTCGTCATGCTGCAGAATCCTCATAATTGAATACAGTGATCCTGCATCTTCTTCGAATACATATCGAATGTTTTCTGTTTCATTGAATCCCAAAGCTTTAATTCTGTTTTGAGCTTCAACTGCATAATTATCATTGTCAAAATACACAACTTTACCTTTTTCATTGCTTTTGCCAAGATAGTCAGTACCGTTAGCAACATGATTTGCTAAGGCAGTTGCTATCATGGTTTTTCCAATTTTTGCACTTGCAGCTAAAAAGTAAAGTCCATTCCTCAGCAATCCACCTAAAATCCCCTGATCTGTATTTTCAAAACTCAGATCAAGAAGCTCTTTTTGTGTGTAGCTGGGCATTTCTTCTCTCCTTTCGATGAGATTGTTTGAAAGAAGACAAACCATTTGATATAATCTTGTAGAAAGATACATATCAAAGGTGTTTTCTTTCGATGGATGGTTAATTAGTCATGTTTGGTAGACGGAACTAATTAGCCTTTTTTTTCGTACAATCATAATGCATCTTCATTCTGGCAGTAACCATAAGTATCACTTCTCCCTTCTCTGAAACTAATTGCAACTTATACTTTGCATTTAGTTTTATCCTCGGCAACAATATAACACTCATGCAAACTATTTGCAATATATTTTATGCAAATAGTTTATTTTCCCTATAAGTTGTGCTATAATGCCCTCGTAAGCATTGGGAGGTTCAGTTATGAGTTATGAAAGTTATCTAAAAAAACTGTTAACTGAGTATTATAGTAATACAGGTGAAGAATTTAATTATGAATATCATTTAGACATGACTACTGCAGGTCTTACAAAAGTATTAAAGGGGCAAGTTAAAAATCCTAGCTTAAGTACTATCCAGAAACTAGCCGAATACAAAAACCAAGATCCCACAGAAATTGTAAGAGACATGTTCTTCAAACCACTTCCAAAAACCAGCAACAATTACAAAAAAGATCCCATGTGGATTGCCGGTAATGCTGCACAGCACTATCTTTGCAAGCTGTATCTAAATGGATATAATATTGAGCCAAATGATAATTACCAAATCTGGGATGAAGGTGATTTTCATAATTTTGCAGGAGTTGCAACTAAAAAAAGACAGCCAAACAACAAAATTCATGTTATTTCAGTGCAAGACTTTTTCTCCGACAGCATAGATCAAGAAGAAAATGCAACAACTCTTCTAGTCTGGATATTAAGAGAGCTTGTTACCAATAAAGAAATTAACAAGATTAAACGAATCGATATGATTCTTCCTGTTGTACTCGACCCAACTGGGACAATCGTCAATCAGCTTGAAACAATAAAACTCCCATTAAAGTTCAAAATGAATATTGCATATTACGACCACAAAAGAGGAAAGATTATAAAGTTTCTTCGCTTGTCATAACCATCAAACAGAGCATATCAACTGCTCTGTTTTTTGTAACTACTGCTTATTTTCCCTCCTTTTCAGTTTTTCAGCCTTTTTGTACCTTTTTTGTACCTTTTCATAGGTAAAAAGAGCTTTTTCATGACAAAATAAAAAACCCGACAATCATCGAAAAATGCGATGAGATCGGGCTTTTTTAAACTTTTAGTATTGTCTTGAAGACTACTTATTTTTCATGTGAGGGAACAACAGAACTTCTCTGATTGTTTCCTGACCTGTCAAAAGCATAACGAAACGGTCGATACCAATACCGATACCGCCTGTTGGAGGCATACCGTATTCAAGTGCTTCTACGTAGTCAACATCCATTTCAGATGCTTCATCATCACCCAGAGCCTTCAGTTCCAGCTGCTTTTCGAAACGTTCTCTCTGATCGATTGGGTCATTCAATTCACTGAATGCGTTTGAATATTCTGTACCATAGATCAACAGTTCGAAACGATCTGTGAAACGTGGATCTTCAGGGTTCTTCTTAGCCAGTGGAGAGATTTCTACTGGATGTCCATATACAAATGTAGGCTGAGTGATCTTATCTTCACAGTACTGTTCAAAGAACAGGTTGATGATATGACCAATTGACATCTGGTGCTTTTCAACTTCAACATGGTGTTCCTTAGCGAATGCCAGAGCTTCTTCCAGAGTCATTTCTTTCCAGAAGTCTACACCTGTTACTTCCTTGACTGCATCAACCATGTGCCATCTCTTAAATGGAGCCTTCAAAGAGATTTCCTTATCACCTAAGACGAAATCAGTCTTTCCGAATACTTCCATAGCTACAGATTCAAACAGACCTTCATTCAGTTTCATCATACCTTCCATATCAGAATATGCAACATAAGCTTCTACAGTTGTGAATTCTGGGTTATGTCTTGGGTCCATCCCTTCATTACGGAACAGACGTCCAATTTCATAGACACCTTCCAGACCACCAACGATCAGACGCTTCAGTGGCAGCTCTGTTGCGATACGCAGATAGAAATCCATATCCAGTGTGTTGTGGTGTGTCACAAATGGACGAGCAGCAGCTCCACCCAGGATTGGCTGCAGAACTGGTGTTTCCACTTCTACCAGACCCTGTCCATCCAGATAGTGCTGTACGGCACGAATGATTCTTGGTCTCAGCAGAGCAATGCGCTTGCTTTCTTCATTCATGATCAGGTCAACATAACGTCTTCTGTAACGTTCTTCAACGTCTGTCAGACCATGGAATTTTTCAGGCAGAGGTCTTAATGCCTTTGACAGGTGAGTGTAGATTTCTGCCTTGACAGACAGTTCACCTGTGTTTGTCTTGAATACAAATCCATCAACACCGATGATATCTCCAATGTCTGCTGACTTGAAGATTTCATACACATCATCACCAACAACAGCCTTGTTGACAACGATCTGAATCTGACCATCGCGGTCCTGCATGTTCAAGAAACCAAGTTTTCCCATGCGGCGCTTTGTCATGATTCTTCCTGCTACGCGTACGCGTACATTCATTTCTTCGAGTTCTTCTTTTGTATTTTCACCATACAGTGCTTTCAGTTCAGCTGAACGATGTGTACGTTCAAATGCATGGCCATAAGGTTCAATTCCTTTTTCTTTCAGTTCATTCATTTTCTGAATGCGGACGAGTTCCTGTTCAGTACGATTTACTTCCATTTTTCTTCCTCCTAAAATATAAAAACTCTCATCCATATAGGGACGAGAGTTAACATCGTGGTACCACCCTAATTCATGATACGATCACCCGTATCATCTTAGTGACTTGATAAGTCTGCCGATAACGCTGGCCAGCGATAGCTCCATGGTCTTATTCATACCTCTTTTTGCGATCTGTTTTCACCAGCCACAGACTCTCTACAACACTCACAAGAGGACTACTGTTCACTTCATTGCCTATTTCCACCCGTATTATAAAGAAAGAGCCGTGCTTTGTCAAACACAATTTCAGGCAGTTTCCCGCAAAATCAGGCCCTCTTGAGAGTGCAGTGGGCATGTTGTATCATGAATATGATGCTTCACCCCAAATAATCAGATAAGGGGGTGAATCTGTGAGCGTATGGACTACGTTAGTGGTTTCTGTCTTAGCAGGTGTCTTGGAATATTTCATCTGCAAGTGGCTTGACAGAAATGAGTAAGCATCAAAGCACAGAAAAGGGACGCTAGCACCGTCCCTTTTCGTTTTCTGTGAGCACTACGTTAGATTGGTCACACTTATAGTATATGCCATATCAAACGAAAGTCAATAGACCTTCATTTAAGCATAAAATGACTTCTTCTCTAAAGTTGAGTTGTATCTTCAAACAGCCAGCTGAAATCACCTTCAGCCAGTGAATCACCATATTGTTTCAGCAGGTTTTCCAGGTCTTCATAGGTATTGAGCTGATTCATGTGCGTCTTGACTTTTGCCGAATAAGGAAGACCTTGAATCGTCCACATCGCATGTCCTCGCATTTCACGAATTCCTGCTTTTTCGCCTTTCAGATCACACAGTCTTTGCGCATGTTCCAGAATGATTTCAAACTTCTGCTGCCAAGACACTTCTGAGACTTCTTTGCCTTCAAATGCTTCATTGATCTGACGAATCAGCCAAGGATCACCCAAAACAGCACGTCCTACCATGATGGCATCGCATTTGGTTTCTTCCAGCATACTCATGGCATCCTCTGGTGTATGAATGTCTCCGTTACCAATGACCGGAACAGAAACTGCTTCTTTGACCTGACGAATCAGATCCCAGTTGGATTTTCCTTCATAGAACTGTTTGCGTGTTCTTGGGTGAACGGCAATTGCGGATGCTCCTGCACGTTCCATTCTTTTTGCGAATTCGACGCAGTTGATGGAATCATCGTCCCATCCTGCACGGATTTTCACTGTCACCGGTTTTTTGACTGCTGCAACGACTGCTCTGACAATTTCTTCTGCCAGATCAGGTGTTTTCATCATTGCGGAACCTGAACCGCAGGAAACCACTTTCTTTACTGGACAGCCCATGTTGATATCGATGATATCACAGGTTGTTTCATTATCCAGAAACTTGGCTGCAGTGACCATGGAATCCACTTCATAACCAAACAGCTGCATCGACAGCGGATGTTCATGTTCAGAAACATAGGTCATGTCTTTGGTTTTCTTGTTGTTGTAGCAGATAGCCTTGTCTGAGACCATTTCCGTGTAAATCAGACCTGCACCAAACTGCTTGGCGAGTTCTCGAAATGCCAGATTGGATACACCTGCCATTGGGGCAATCACAATCTGATTTTCAATTTCAACATCTCTTATCTTCCACATGCTGCCTTAAACCCGAGAATGACATTCAAATCATGTTCATTGAACTGGTAAACTGTGTTGCAGTATTCGCACTTGACTTCACAGCCATGATCTTCATGCAGCATTTCTTCCAGATCTTTCTTATCCAGAGTTGAAAGTCCTGCTTTAAAACGATCCTTGCTGCAGTCGCAGTACCATCCCAGCGGCTTTTCAGACAGGATTTCTGCATCCGGGAACACAACACGCACCAGATCTTCAGCACTCATGCCTTCGGCAACCAGTTCAGAAACTGGACGCAGTGTTGACAGAGCCTGTTCACAGGCAACGATATCTTCTTCCAGTGCATCCGGCATAATCTGAATAATCATAGCCCCTGCACTCTTAATGGAATTGTCTGTATCCACTAAAACACCGACAGATACTGCAGATGGTGTCTGTTCAGAAACTGTAAAATAGTACGCAAAATCATCACCGATTTCACCGGACTGAAGCGCAACCTGACCGGCAAACTGATCTTTCAATCCCATGTCCTTGATGACCTTCAGATAACCATTTGTCCCTACAATCAGACCGACAGCCAGTTTATTCGTATCATTGTAGACCAGATACTGATGTGGGTCTCCCACAAAACCTCTGACCTGCCCCTTGCAGTTGGCATCAGCCATCATTGTACCGATAGCCCCGCCACCATTGATCTGAACGGTTACTTTTTCTTTTTCACTTTTCAGCATTGCACCTAAAATCGCAGTCACACTCATCATACGCCCCAGTGCTGCTGCACTTGTAGGCCACAGATCGTGCTGTCTGCGTGCTGCTTCACACAGCTGTGTTGTTGTACAAGCCAGAATACGCACATGCTGATTTGGCGTAATGGCATAAACTAATTTATCATTCATGAGATAACCTCCTCATTTTTTACAAGCCGACATATCATAACATATTCAATGATGTTAATGCAAACACCCAGGTAAAGATTGTAATGGCACTGACTGCTGTTGTGCTCATCACTGCCTGAGATGCCAGCACACCGTCCCCCTTCATCTGTACGGCAGTGGCAAATGAAGATACGGCAGTAGGTGCACCAAAAATCACCATCACTGTAGCCAGTTCAATTCCGCGATAACCCAGCATCACGGCAATGGACATCATCACAAGCGGACAGATGATCATACGCATGGATGTAATCAGCACCAGTTTTTTCAGGTTCTGTGAGATGGCAGGAAGCTCAAAAGAAGCCCCCAACACAATCAATCCTACTGTATTGGCTGAACCACCAATTTCACTGATGGTCTTCATCACAGCTGTTGGAATTTCAACACCAATCAGTTTAATCGCAAATCCTGACAAGGTTGCGATAACCATCGGATTTTTCAATACGGAAATCACCAGGGATTTAATGTCTGTCTTCATTCCTGCATGAAGCTGCAGAATCACAACAGCACAGATATTAATAATCGGTACAACCAGTGCAATCATGGATGTCGTCAAAACAATCGATTCATTTGGATACAGCATGCTGACAACAGGAATACCAAAAAGAACGGTGTTCCCTCTGAAAATAGCCTGTGCCATAACCCCCTTCTGATCCTGACGTTCACAGAATGTTCTTCCAAAAAGAAGACCAATCAGCACCATGACGGCTACACCTACCAGACAAAACAGAACATACTCTGGTGTCAGTGCATCTTCAATTGAACTTGTCACAATGCTTTTAAACAAGGAGCATGGGATCAATAAAGTAAAAACCAGTTTATTCATCTGTTTCAGTGTCACATCACTGAAGAAATTGCGTGTTTTCAAGAAATAACCAACTACGACAAGAAGAAGCAGTGGAAGTACTACATTGAGTGCAGTAATAAAAGAATTCATAAATTTCCCCTTCTTTCCGAGAGTATCTTATCATTTCTGAACACTTTCTACCATCTTTTTACTGATTTCCTCTTGTTTTTCTGCTGTTAAGCATCATACAATAGTAAAAACAAAGGAGAACACTTATGGCAGAAATCAATATTAAAGAAATCATCAACGATGCAGTTGAAAAAATCATGAAGGATGAAAAACTTCAGAAACAGTTCATGGATGAACCTGTAAAGGCTCTGGAAAAACTGTTGAATGTTGATCTTCCAGATGATCTGATTGAAAAGGTGATTGATGGCATCAAGGCAAAAATCGCTGTTGATAAAATCGGTGATGCTGCTGAAAAATTCGGCGATGCTGCAAAGCTGTTAAAGAAACTGTTCTAATAACAAGATAGTGACGAATTAATTTCTTAATTCGTCATTTTTATCATAACTCAAGCTATGACCTGAACTGTATCTTACCAGTCCAGTATCTTACAGAGAGTCTGCTTCCTGCTCGTAAGCCTGCATCGAAACATCTTTTCTGTAAGAATCGTATCGATAAGACCTACATGGTTTCAAGTAGGATCATTTTCATGAATTCTAGAGAACTTTCTATTAAATGAAAAACTGACTCAATGAGTCAGCTTTTTTTATAGTTCTGTATATTTTTTTGAGTTTCCTTTTGATTTTTCAACAGGATATTTCGCTTCATTTTTGGCAATCTTTTCTAAAAGAATCTCTTCCATATCAACACCAAGTGCATCTGCCATATCAATGCAGTAGCTCATGACATCTGCCAATTCTTCTTTCACAGCCTGTTGATCAAATTCATTGGACCACTGGAAACATTCAAGCAGCTCTCCTGCTTCAATCGCAATGGACTTCGCCAGATTCTCTGGAGTATGAAACTGTTCCCAGTCTCTGTCTTTATTGAACTTGCGGATACGTTCGATGGCCTTTTCCATTACCACTTGTTTTCAACTTTCTCTGCAAATCCAAACAGGTCATTGACTTCCAGTTTAGTGCCATCATCCAAAACAGCCGTACCGCTGAAACGTCCAAACACCTGATTCTGATCACTCATCAGAATCTTTAAATCAGTCAATGCTGAACGATTGATCACTGGTACAAAGTCCATTTCAAAACGTCCATCATCACTTGTAAAAGTCCATGGTGACAGATAATCTTCTTTTCCATCTTTCATTGGAATATTGAAAGTCACCTGAGAGAGCTTATGTGCTTTCCCCTTATAAAACAACATGTTTTCTGATGCTGCAGATGTATCTCCAAAACCATAACCAATGTTGAAACCAAAATCAGCACCATCCACTAAACCTGAAGCTGAACCCCAATACCAAGTGTTGTGATATGTCCATACACCACGTCCCCAGTCCAGTACACCAAATGAACTGTCTGGTTCCATCTTGTAAACTGTATCACCAATCTTTACAGTTCCCTTTGCACGCATGCAGTTGATTTTCTGATTGTAGTAGAAGTGTGCTTCTTTTTCAAAAGGTGTGCACACAACCAAGGATTCTTCCGGTTCATCCATCAAAGCGATGTGAATATCAATTGGCTGACCATCCTTGAAATCTTCCATGTGAGCTTCCAGTACACGGCTTTTTCTCGTCACTTCAAATTTCATCGAATAGCCTTTGCCTTCTGTTTTGGTTACACCTGAAACAGAAGATGCTGGTAATCCAGTCTTTCCTTTCGGCATGATTCTCATCGGACTCTTTGTGATCTGCCATGGTGTATCTTCAAACCACAAAAAAGAAATAGAATCCAGACCATAGAGATAATTGTCATCAATTGTCAAGGCAACACCAAACTGATCATTACCTACATAATAATAATCCCATTCTTTTAAACGGCTTTTACCACCCTTTACTTTTGTACGGTCATAAATTGGAAGAAGCTTTTTCGCATAGCCAGCTTCAGTCAGATTTCCTTTTTCATCCAGCAAAGGAATCGCTCTAGTAATTTCGTGTTGCATAGATACCTCCCACGTACTTTTCTATTCTTATTGTATCATGTTCAATGAAATCTCAGAAACAGAAATCATCAAGAGTTGAAAATTCTCGGTTGATTTTATCAACTATCATCTTGACTTCAAGATAAGCCTTTCCTACAATTTCAGTAGAAGACTGGGGAATAATTATGAATATTTTAGTACTTAATGGATCACCTAAAGGTGAAAACAGCATTACCTTGCAGACAATTCTTTATTTGGAAAAACTGTTTCCTGAACATCATTTTGAAATTGTGCATGCAGGACAGAAAATCAATTCAATCAAACGAAACTTTGATCCTGTACGTAAACAGATTGAACAGGCTGATCTGCTTCTGTTTTCATATCCAGTCTATACATTTCTGGCACCAAGTCAGCTGCATGAGCTGATTTACTGCATGAAACAGCACAATCTGGATTTAAGCGATAAATATGCTACTCAGATTACCACATCCAAACATTTCTATGATGTCACTGCACATACTTACATTGAGGATAACTGTCATGATTTGAATCTGAAGATCATTAAAGGTTTATCTGCAGATATGGAAGATTTAACGATTCCTAAAGGTCAGAAAGAAGCCAAAGATTTCTTTGAGTATGTGATTTGGTGCATGAAACATGACATTTGTGAGCCTCACAAACAGAAAATAGAAACGACTTCACCCGTACTGGCAACACATGCAGAAACTACACTGCCTAAGAAACAGAAGAATATTGTGATTGTGACAGACTGTACAGATGAAAATGAAAGCTTAAAGAAAATGATTGAACGTTTCCAGCAGAAAGTGTCTGTTGAAACACGTGTTGTGAATCTGAACAAGATACGCATTGATGGCGGATGTCTGGGATGTTTTGGCTGTGCTGCAGATGGCAACTGCATCTACAAAGACAAATTTGATGCCCTGTTAAGAGATGACATTCAGAAATCCGATGCCATCATCTATGCCTTTACCATTCAGGATCATTCCATGGGTCCTTTGTTTAAGCGTTATGATGATCGTCAGTTCTGCAATGGTCATCGCACTGTCACAATGGGTACACCGATTGGTTATCTGATTTCAGGGAATTTATCAAAAGAAGAGAATCTGAGAATGGTGCTGGAAGGTCGTGCCAATGTAGGCGGCAATTTCCTTGCAGGCATTGCAACAGATGAATTCAATCCAGACCATCAGATTGACCAGTTTGCCTTGAAACTGGATTATGCTCTGGATAAACAATATGTACAGCCATCCAATTTCTATGGTGTAGGCGGCATGAAAATCTTCAGAGATTTGATTTATCAGATGCAGGGAATGATGAAGGCAGATCATAAGTTCTTCAAGTCTCATGGACAATATGACTTCCCACAAAACAATAAACTGAAAATCATGGCGATGTATCTGGTTGGTTTCATGATGACCAACAAGACCATGAAAGCGAAAATGGGCAACAAGATGACCGAAGGCATGTTGATGTCATACAAGAAAGTTCTCAATGATTTAGATAAGAAATAAAAGACAAGCATTACTGCTTGTCTTCATTTGTTTCTTCAGTTGTTTCAACTGTTTCTACAGTTTTAGGATGAATGATTTCCTCAATTTCTTCTGCAGTTATTGTTTCGTTTTCTAATAATGCATGAACGATTTTTTCGAGATCATCTCTATGCTCCTTGACAATTTCGATTGCCTTTTTATGGCACTGATCCACGATTTTACGAACTTCTTGATCAATTTCAAAAGCAACCTGACCAGATACACTTGAACTTGATGCATAGTCACGACCTAAGAAGACAGACTGCTGAGAATGGTCATACTTGACTGGTCCCAGATCACTCATACCGTAGATTGTAACCATATCACGTGCCAGTTTTGTTGCTGAATCGATATCTCCAGTAGCACCAACTGAAACGTCATCAAAGAAAACCTCTTCTGCCGCACGCCCTCCAAGATATCCTGTAATCATCGAATAGAGTTCTTTCTTAGTAGGATAATACTTTTCTGAGTGAGAAATTAAATTGTATCCCCCTGCTGTTCCACGAGGAATAATTGTTATCTTCTCAACCTTAGGTGATCCTTCGAGATTTAAACCTACAATTGCATGTCCAGCCTCATGATAAGCGACCATCTTTTTCTCATGCTCATCGTATTTTCGAGACTTCTTTGCAGGGCCCATTCTAACTCGGTCAATCGCTTCATCCAGATGATGCATCTTGATTTCAGTTGAGCTTTCACGAACTGCCAGAATAGCAGCTTCATTCAGCACGTTTTCAAGATCGGCACCACTGAATCCAGATGTTCTTTTTGCCAGAGCTTCCAGATTGATTTCTGAGCTCAGGTGTTTGTTTCTTGCATGTACATTCAGAATTGCTTCACGACCACGCTTGTCAGGCAGTGAAACTGTAATCTGACGGTCAAAACGTCCTGGTCGAAGAAGTGCAGGGTCTAAAACATCCGGACGGTTTGTTGCAGCGATAATCACGATACCTGTGTTATCTCCGATACCATCCATTTCAACCAGCAGCTGGTTGAGTGTCTGTTCTCTTTCGTCATGGCCACCGCCAAGACCTGCACCACGCTGACGTCCTACTGCATCGATTTCATCAATGAAAATCATGCATGGAGCTGTCTGAGCAGCTTTCTTGAACATATCGCGGACACGGCTTGCACCAACACCGACAAACATTTCAACAAAGTCTGACCCTGAAATTGAATAGAATGGAACATCTGCTTCTCCGGCAACTGCCTTAGCCAGCAATGTTTTCCCAGTACCAGGTGAACCTACCATCAGGATACCCTTAGGAATACGTGCACCCATCTTTTCAAATTTCTTAGGTGATTTCAGGTAATCAATAATTTCAGCCATTTCTTCTTTTTCTTCATCACATCCAGCTACATCCTTAAAACGAACTTTGATGTTCCCTTCAAGACGAGCTCTTGATTTAGAAAATTCGAAAGCCTTGTTGTTGGAAGAACCATTCATCTTGCCCATCATAAAGATGGCAAATCCACCCAGTAAAAGGAATGGAACCACAGACATAATAGCTTCCATAAACAGATTGCTCTGATTTTCATCCATCACATGAGACCCATCCGTAGCCTCAAGTTTACCCATCAGATCATCAATCTGAGTTTCTGTACGAGGAAGTTCAGCTGTAAACATGACTTCTTTTGTTCCGTCAAGATAAATCCCTTCCACATACACAACATTGTCTCCCACTGTAACAGTTGAAGACTGAATCGTTTTTTCTTCCAGTATCGTCTGGAATGCTTCATAGCTTAATGTTTCGACAGTACTTCCTGGATCCATGAACATAATCATGGAGACTGCCGCGATCAGAATCAAGTATGGCAGAGCATTCAGCCAAGATTTGTTTCTGCGCATTCAATCACACTCCCTTTAAATGCTATTTGTAACATTCTTCCTTCAATACACCAATGTAAGGAAGGTTTCTATATTTCTGGTCAAAATCCAGACCAAAACCAATCACAAACTCATTTGGAATTGTAAATCCAATATAGTCTGCTTCAATTTCAACTGTACGACGTTCAGGCTTATCCAGAAGCGTAATGATTTTCACATCAGAAGCTCCCTTTTCCCACATCAGTCGAGTTACAGTCTTCAGTGTTCTTCCAGTATCGATGATATCTTCTACCAGAATCACATTTTCATTGCGGATGGAACGGTCCAAATCCTTCAGAATCTTAATATCACCTGTTGATTCAGTACCTTCATAGCTGGATACATCCATGAATTCATACTCAATATCCAGATCAATGTGCTTGATCAATTCTGCAAGAAATGGCACTGACCCCGTTAACAGAGCGACCAGAATTGGTGCCTTCTTGTCTTTGTATTCTTCAGTAATCAGCATACCAAGTTCTTTTGACTTGTTTCGAATTTCTTCTTCACTGATTAAAATACGTGCTACATCTTTGTTCATTTCCTTTTCCCCCCATAAACATAGAATCATTTTACCACAAAACATGTTGGAGTGTTAGAATAATGTTCACAATCACATCCAATTAAAGGTACCAGGATAATCTCACCATGACGATTTACCATCACTGGCCATCTTCTTCTTTCATCTTTTGGGATTTTACGATCTATAAACCATCGGTTGAGTTTCTTTGTACCAAAACGCAGAGAAATGGCATCGCCATTTCGTGCATTGCGAATCACAATCGGGAAATCATCTTCATACAAAGTGACAGCTTCCGTACTCTTTCCGGTATCTGTCAATTTGAAGAATTCCGTATCCATCAGTTCAAGTTTTTCCAGAACATAGGAATACAATACCTCTTTTTTCTCACATATTTCAATAAGTTGGTACATTTTTGACAACTTCACACAATTCTTCAATGAGATTTCCACATTTTTATAGGCACTTAACTGACGAATCAGATCCTCACATTCATTGCTTCCTGCAAGATATCCTGCTTTGTTGTAGATCATTTTTCTTAGAAGCAGGATTTTTTCACGTTGTGACAGACGCTCAAAGACATCAACAGGCAATACTGTTGGATATCTTTGCAGCATTGTATCCACCATTTCACGCTCAATCATCAGATCCAGATTATCCAGTCTTAAATCCAGAAGAGTCTGATGACGCTCTTCATCACTCATTTTTTCTACAATGTGATGACGAATGCGATTTCTGGTGTACTGATCTGTATCATTGGTTTCATCATGTCCATAAACAATCTGATTCAAATCACAATATTCAATCAGTTCAGTTTTCTTCATATGAAGAAATGGACGATAGATAGGACATCCTTGAATCTCAGTTTTCTCTGCAATCCCAAAACTTTCAGGAATCATCTTTCTTTTCTTCTGGAAAAGATACGTTTCAATCACATCATCTTCATGATGCGCCACAACAACACCATCACACTGATGTCTCATCATCACTTCATAAAAGAACTGATAACGCACTTCTCTGGCCCAGTTCTGAAAATTGCCGGATTCATAGACAGGATGCAGAACTTCACATAAAACATCATGTTTCAACGCATAATCTTTCACAATCTGTTCATCACGATCCGCTGTTTCTCTTTTGTGATAATTGACATGAGCTGCCACAACAGAAATACCATGAGCCAGACACAACGCAAAAAGAGCCATTGAATCAGGCCCTCCGCTGCAAGCTGCTACCAGTTTAAATTGTTTCAGATCTTCAATTTTCACATTACTCACCGTGTATGTGATTTTAGCATATTCCCTCTTTTTTTCAAAGGATTTCCGCAACAATTACTGTGATATCATCTTTTTTATCATGAACTTTCAATGTCTGTTCAATCGATTGTCTTAATTCAGCGATGTTTCTTGTCTTCAGCCATTTCTGAATCATACGCTCATCTGCACCATCACTGCACATAATCAACACATCCCTGCTTCTTACATCCACTTGATAACAGTCTGGACTGATTTCTTTAATAATACCTAGCGGCAAAGAATGTCCTTCTATCTTTAATGTTTCATTCCCTCGTATCAGATAACTTGGTGCAGCTCCATTTTTAGATAGAATTACACGATGATTCAAGGCATCCACACATAAGAAATCCAAGGTTGCGAACTGATCCTGATGACTTAATGTACACAATGAATTGATGCATCGCACAATCATCTCAATCGGCATGCCGCACACCAATAAGCGTTGAGTCAGTGCGGTGACAAACCCTGATGTCTTTTCTGCCTTCACGCCTGTTCCCATGCCATCACTGATGGTGCATATGGTATGATTGCCGCTTTGAAAGATAGCACACGTGTCTCCGCTGGTTCTTTCCTGATCCAAAGAACGATATGCCTTCGCTTTGATTCCCAATGGCTTCTTTGATGACAATTCCAGACGTACTGTATTGGAGAATTTCTGTGCTTTGCGATAAGATATCAGTTTCAGATTTGAATTGATGTTCATCTGCAGAACAGGCAAAACCACATCATCCACATCTTTACGCAGACAATCATTTAAGAGTATCACAAGATGCAGACATCCTGTATCAGAATGACTCACATACACTTTCAGCACATCATAACGATATCCCTTTAAAAGTTCCATGATATGAACTGCTTCATCTTCCTGAGATAAAGCACATTGTTTCATCGTCAAGGACAGTTCACTCATCGCACTGGACATCCCTTTAATAAACTGAACTTCTCTTAAAAATGACTCTTCATAATAATCCGCAATCAAATCAAAGACATGAGAAAACTGATTTAAATGGTGCTGAAGCAATTGTTCCTTGTTGCGAAGTCTTAGTTTCAGTAAGTGATCTTCATTGTGCTGATCCAGAAAAAACAACAAAGAACGTTCAGGCAGATTCAAGACGATGACCATAATCACAACACCAAATGCACCAGAAACCAAAGACTGATTGATAATAAGACAGATCAATGGAAAAACAAAAAACAGACCTGTCTTCATCGATTTAAGAAAATACAGCACACAGACACACACCATCCATGGAATCAGTTGTACATCCTGATTCATCATAAGATAAAAAAGACCTGCTGTTGCAATCCATGCTTCTGTATGAAAGGTATAAGCACAATAACTCATCAACAAGACCACCAGAAACAACATCTGACCAGCTGAAAAAAAACTCTGCAAAGACACAAGAAACAAAGTCATGATGACACTCATCATCATTTCACTGATCACAAATTCTCTGCGAATCAGAATTCTTTCACTGGAACATAGTTTCATCAGCACAAAAGCACATAGTGCATACTGCAATCCAGCATAGATATCAGAAAAATACACAAGTGCATACAGAAAACTGACTAAAGATACCAGATAAGGCATACAATGAAACATGCTGGCATGAATGATGCGCACAAACAGCACCATCAATCCAAAAAACAGCACAATCAAACCATTCTGATACAACAATGCCCCACTTTGAAGTCCTGAAGCCAGAAGAAACATCAGAAGAAATTCAAAGAA
>JAFYOL010000023.1 GCA_017560205.1 Erysipelotrichaceae bacterium
TAATTACAGATTCGTAATTGTGGCCCAGCTTATCAGTCACTGTCTGTTCAACCAGTACTTCACCGCAACGTTCGCAGTGTTTGCCTTCAGTAAGTCCTGTTTCTGTACATGTCGCATCGACTGCTGCATCAATAACTGCTTCATGTCCAAGAGCGTTTGTATGATCACCAACATATGTATGGTCACCTCTTGTACATGTATATGTTGTATAACCAGTAGCTTCACAAGTTGGAGCTGTTACTACTGTTGTGTAGTTGTGACCAAGCTTGTCAGTTACTGTCTGAGCTACAAGAACTTCACCACAACGTTCGCAGTGTTTGCCTTCTGTAAGACCTGTTTCTGTACATGTTGCTTCCACTGCTTCGTCAGTTACTTCTTCATGTCCGAGTGCTTCTACATGGTCACTTACGTAACTATGATCTCCTCTTGAGCATGTATAAGTTGTATATCCAGCATCTTCACATGTCGGAGCTGTTACTGCAGATTCATACTGATGACTTAATTCATCAACTTCTCTGCTTTCTGTCTTTGTACACTGTACGCAGACTCTCATTTCTTCACCCTTGTCTGTGCATGTAGGGTAAGTTGTCATAATCCATGAACCATAAGTGTGTTCATGATCTTCACTGAGGAATTCCTGTTTAAAGTGCTTGATGATTGCATCAGCCATCATCTGATGACCTGTTTCTCCCGGATGCACTCCATCTCCACCAAATTTATCAATCGTATTATCTGTTTCACTGTTGTAATACAGACCACTTGTAATGTTCAAATCAATTACCTGGATGTCATACATTTCAGCAATTTCAATGATTGCATTACAGATATCACGAACTTTAATAC
Organism: Erysipelotrichaceae bacterium; assembly: GCA_017560205.1. Classification (GTDB taxonomy): domain Bacteria; phylum Bacillota_I; class Bacilli_A; order Erysipelotrichales; family Erysipelotrichaceae; genus RGIG1896. The sequence continues at coordinate 844 of JAFYOL010000023.1, forward strand.
CATGAATATTTTCTTTTGACTGATTCCAATCACGTTTTGATGAGATAGAAACATTCCAGCTTGTAATCAATGGTGTAATGAAATAGAACTGAACATCTTCATATGTTTCTGTCTCCTTCAACTCAACAATCTTGTTTGCCCACATATGCAAAGCACCATAGATTGTTGTTGTATCTGTACTGTTGACTGTACCCAGTTCATAACAGTTCATATCGGATTCATATTTAAGTTTTCCCTGATAATAACCATCTTTTACTGCATGAGAGAAATCATTGATACCCAATGCAATTGTAACGATGTCTGTATCAGTTGGAAGATTGTTCAATTTAGAGAAGCTGCTGCTGACTGGTCCTCCTGTCGCAAATGTTGTTCCTGATGCACCACGATTTACAACAGTCATACCCAGTTCTTTACCAATCAGTGTACTGTAATCTGTCTCACCCTTGGTAACCTTAACACCAGCGGTAATGCTGTCACCAATCGCAACCAGAGTCTTTCCTTCAAACCAGCTTTCATCAATTGTTTCAGTACGATAGTTGTCGTTACATTGTGAACACTGATATGTTGTATAACCCTGTGTTGTTCCTGACGGAATTGTAACAATCGCATCATATTTATGTCCTAATGCATCAACATAAGAATCCACATAGCTGTCTCCACATGAACATGTATGAGTTGTATAGCCCTGTTCAGTACATGTAGGAGCTGTTACATCTGACTGGTAATCACATTTGTGATATGTTGCTTCTTTATCCAGCATTGTATATCCAGATGTAATCTGAACTTTAATCGTGAAATCATTTTCTGATTCATAGTCAACCAGTTCAATTGTGTAGGAATCAACCATATCTTTCATTGCCTGTGGAATTTGACTTTCAACTGCTGCAAGAATTTCTTCCTGTGTAGTCAATCCTTCAAAACTCCATGTGATTTCTGCAAACTGCTGTGCAAACAGATGTGCAGGGTCATTGATATAAACTGACTGTTTGAACTGATTTGGACTGCTGATGGATTCACGGACAATATCCAGAATTTCAGCGTTGAACGAACCCATAGTCTGGCTGTTTGAACCTGTTGATTTTGGTGTATTTGCCAAAGTCAGCACATCTGCAGTCTTGAATACAGCCGAGCTGAACTTCAATACAGACTGGTAATGTGTCATGATTTCAGATACCACACCAGCACCCATCAGATAACATCCTAATTCAGATGTCAGATGTGTATTGTCACTTTCAATCAGTGAATATTTTGTGTTTTCATACAATGTGCTTGTACCTAAGTAACTGCTCATTGCATTCTGTTTGATTGTTGAGGCATGGATGACAAAATCAGGCATATCTGCTTTATTCTGACGAATTGCTTCTTCAATATGAGCTACATTTGCCAATGATTTTGCATAAACTTCTTCTCTTGTCAAAGATTCAAGTTTAATCTTGTTGCCCTGACCATCATAAAGTGAATTGTCGCCACCTGTTGTACGAATATCAACCCAGTCTGCAAACCATGCAATTTCCGGATTTCCGTTTCCATTTTCAGTAACGATTTCTCTTACTTTTTTGATGAAAGAAGACAATCCTTCTGCAAATACTTCTGGAGCATCTGCAATGGATTCCATGTAGTCCTGTACCACAATCAAATCATAACGATTGTTTTTAAGGCTGTTGTAAGCACTTGCCTGGCTGTTCAATCCTTCCAGATGTGAACGATATGTTGCATTCACATTGCTGTTTCTTCCTGAATACAGACCAATGCTTCCAGTTACCGATTTCGCAAACGTTACTTTTGTTTCAAGTCCTGCTGCCTGCAGGTCTTTTAAAATTGTTGTTAAATATGTTGAATAATTGTTTGTATGACTGTTACCAATACTCAGAACACGAAGTGCTTCAAGTTCTACATCAAGACCATGTTCCTGCGCATAATCATAAGCTTCAGAATTCAGGTAAACATGATAAACTGCATCTTCTGGTAAAGCACAATCGTCAAGTCCTGTAATCAGATCACTGATTGTAACATCACTGATGCTTTCCATCAATGGCTGCCATGGTGAAGATGTCACATCACCAGACCCACTTAATACCAAATGAAGCTGATTACCTTCCATACCATTCATTTGATAAGTGACATTATTTCCACATGAACCTGAAGTCAGTTCACTTAACAATCTCTGTAAAGTTTCTGAGCCTTCAATCTTTACCTGATAATCAGACAGATTGTACTTATGGTCCGGAATATTATTCAATAAGCTGTAAGCTCGATTCAGATCTTCTACAGAAACAGACTCTGAATTCATCAGAATATCTTCCAGCTCTTTCAACTGTGATTCATAGTTTATGTAGTACATTGTGACACTTGAAACAGCCTTTGAAATTTTACGATTGTTATGTCCACGAATCCATGTATCAACAGTCTTCAATGTTGATGCAGCATACAGGCTCAATGCTTCTTCTCTGTTTGTTGTTGAGAAGAGAATCATATTCACACTGACTTCTGCATTTTCATTTTCAATGTGAATTTCTTCAATTGAATTCATATTTGTTAAGACAAATGAACCAATAAATGAAATTGACTCATCAAAGACAACTTTCTTAATTCCTTCATTGTTCTTGTACCACTCAGGAATTTCAAAAGAAGTTGCATTATTGTTGTTTGTATAACCTGCAAAGATTCCATAATCTTCATCAGAGGCATCACCAAAATCACAGAATGTCAGTACACCATCAACAATCTGGTATGCCAGATGAGTACTGTTTTCTGTTCTAGAAAGAGGCACTGCAGTCCATCCTGATGGGATAACAGAATAGACATGTCCGCAGACTGAACAGATGCCATCGACATAAGTATGATTCTGCGTTACACCAATCACATCATCGACATAGCTGTCTGTACAGATTGAGCAAGTATATGTTGTATAGCCTTCTTCTTTGCATGTAGGAGCCGTTACAACAGATTCATAATTATGATCATTTTCATGATGTTTGAGCGCAAGTTCAAGAAGTGCCTGTTTGAACTGATCTGCAATGACGCTCATTCCCTTCTTGTTTGGATGAACTCCATCAAAGAAGTATGTGCTGTTTCCTGTCATTTCACTGTCATACAGATCTACAACATAAGAACCATAGTAATCTGCCAAATCAATAATTACTTCACGATAAGCAGGTGCAAGTTCTTTTGTAGAAGGCAGTGTGAACAGGAAGACTTCTGCATCCGGATAATGCACAGATAACTTGTGCAGCAAAATTGCATAACCTTCCGCATATGTTGCCGGCGCAGCATAAGAGTAACCTTCCTGTGCATTTCCAGCAATCAGCTGATCAAACTCGATTGCTTCTAATGATCCAGCTGCATGATTTCTGCTTGCATCATTCACACCGATATAGACTGCAATAATATCAGGTTTCATTCCTGCATTATTGCCAGTGTTATCATGAAGATTTGCAGCTTTTTCATCGTAGTAAGCAGGCAGTGTTCCGTTGCTTACCTTAACAAGCATTGTTCCGCTTCCTGATGCATGGTTCACCAGCAGTTCCATATCAAAGTCATTAATAGTCTGCATCCACCATGTCAAATCAACGGAAGTGACATCATCATTTTTGTAATAACCACCATCGCGATATCCAGCAACGTTGTTGACTGTGTGCGTATTTCCATCTTCATTGTTGGAAACACCAAGATATGTAGAAATGCTGTCACCTAGGATTGAAACCTTCATTCCTCTCAGATAGTCTGAAAGCTCAGTTACTGCATCCACTGTATCCTGTTTAACCAGAACTTCACCACATGCTTCACAATGAATTCCGCTTGTAAGACCTGTGCTGTTCACTGTCGGCAGGATGAGAGAATCCAGTACAGTCTTGTGCCCTGGTTCAATTCTTTCCTGCTCAGCAAAACGTTCATCACAACGATCGCAATAGCTTCCATCTGTCAGACCTGGTGTTAAACATGTTGCATCATAGCCTTTTTCAATTACGATTTCATGACCTAATGCTTCAGATTCAGAGATAATTGTTCCAAGGTCACAAGTCAGACATCCATCCTTTGTATAACCCTTATCTGTACATGTTGCCTCAACCACAAGTGTTCCATTGTTATGTGGTTTTTCAAGAATTCGAACTTCATTGTTTTCATGGTTCACATTCCATACCGGAATATTCACTGCAACAGCACCTTCTGGAGCTACCAGATATCCGCCATTGTTTGTGAATTCCTTGTATGTCTGTGATGAGAACGTTGTCTTCAACAGACCATAATTATCAATAAAGCTAACCTGAATTCCCTTTGAAGATCCCGTAATACCAAATGAATTTGCATAAATCTTATCACCTGGTTCTACTGGAATTGTAATAGAATAAACCGTCTTAGAGCTGTAGATAATCCACTGACCATACTGATCCAGCATATATTCTTCAGGTTCAAGTACATCCCAGAGATTTGTGCCTTCACACATCATTTCTGGAAGCATCTGCAGATGATCTGCAAGATTGAATTTCTGCCATGAGCCTTCTACTTCACGTGTCTGTACATCATCGCATCCTGTACAGATTCTCTGATCAACACCTAAGGCATCCTTTGATGGTTCGCTGACACATTCCCATTCACCATAAGTATGTTCAACCCCTGTAATCGTCATTTCAGCTGTGACAGTTGTATAGCCATAACGGATGGTTACTGTTGCCTTTGTAGAATCAGAATTAAGTGTTACTTCTTCAATCACAAAGTCTTCATGCAGTGTATTCTTGACAACTTCTGTAATCTGACTGATTTTTGCAGACTCATCATTTCCACAAGTTTCAATGTTCATCAAAGACAATGTCTTTTCAGCCTCAACTGCAGGGTCTGTTTCATAACCTTCAATTGGTGTCACTGCAAGACTTCCCTGTTTCCAGCTGCTGATCGCATTGTTGACTGCCATCTGAACCAGTGTAGTGTATTCTTTTGGCAGTTTGCCTACAGATTCAGTCACACGAATATCAGGTATTGTATATCCTTCAACACGCATATCTTCTGGAATTACCATTTCCGCAAATGTCAGTGCTGCAAGATAACGTCCAATATTGAAACTGAGATGTCCTGGGTCTCTTTGCAGACCAATCTGTGCATCTGTAGTCAGATTCAGATTCTTATCATCATATGCACTTGTGTTGTATGAAAGCAGTGCAAGATATGTTGAACGAGCATTCTGTACTGCTTGCCCTACCGGAATAATTGTTTCGAATTTAGCTCCTGTTTCAGTTCCTTCAAAATCCAGAACCACAGGGAAGTAGTTAGCCATCTTATTGTAGCTGCTTAAAGCAGCATTTAACGTCATGGACTTAGTCTGTGCCCAATGCATATACAGATAGACATCTGCTTGAGGTGCATGCTTCTTGACATGATCCAGCATATATTCTGATGCAACTTCAAATGAATAGAACATTTCATCCGTCGTATCAGGATAAGGAACACTTTCCTGACCTGTTGAAACATTAACGTTGTATGGCTGAAGACTGACTGCATCCCAATCAATCATGCTCAATGCTTTTGCAGAAGTCATTGATCCCTGTGATTTCCATGTAGGATTTGATGTAGAAATCAGTTTCAATGAACCACTTGCATTGCCATAATAAGCCTGTGTTGCATGCCAGTGCATACCCTTGCCACCGCTTGCCAATAAACCAACAGTAATTTCAGCATCTTCACCCAGCATTGATTTCAGAATATCAAACAGCTGGCTTCCAGTTGTATGTGTACCATTGGAAGCATCTTCAGAATAGCTGTTTCCAATCAGCAGAAGGTTAAAGACTTTCTTAACTGTCAGCTGAACACCAGGTTCATCAATTTCTGCAGCTGCACTGCCATAATAAGTCAGAATCTGTACATTTGTACGTCCTTCAAAAATGTCCTGACCCACAGATGTCATTCTGCGTGGCAATGTCATCTTCAATTCAGCATTGTTGTTTTCAGATACTGCAAATGCTTTATTTCCAACGGACTTCAAATCGATTGGAACTTCAACTTCCATCAATGCAGTATAATCCACAAATGCATTTGCTGGAATTTCTGTAATACCTGATGAAATGACGATCTTAGTCACATCATCTTTAAACTCAGACCATGGCTGATTCACTGTCGGAATCACGGCTGTATCTGATACTGGTGTCAATACCAGTTCACCATTGCTGTATTCATAATGCAAACCATTGATTTCACCTGAAATATAATCATTCAAATCAACATAACGAATACCATATTCCTCAGCATAAGTACGGACATTGTTTTCAGAACCATAACTGTACAATGTCAACTGATTCAATTTATAACCACTATTAAAGACAGCATTGCTTGCCTTAAATGTTACATTTGGATTTTCAATGATAATATCTGTGAAATATGTACCTGAAGACATGTAGTTTCCGAATGAATAGTCTGCCAGATAAGTTACAGTTTCAGGAATTGTAATTTCTGTCACACCAGACACAAATGAACCCATGAATGCATTTTTATTCAAATGAGTCAGTGTTGAAGGGAAACTTACTTTTTCAAGGTTAATCAGGTAAGCGAAACATCCACCTGTTGTCTGTGTAATTCCTTCACCAATAATCAGCGTCTTAATCTGATTACGAACTTCATAGAATGGCTGATCATCACCACGCCATGTATTTCCAAACAGTCGTCCAGTACCTTCAACAACCATTGTTCCATCACTGTAAAGCGTGTAGATTACCTTGTTGGTTGGAGTTGTACCATAACCGAAGTTTCCTGTTGAAATCACTTCAAGAGATACACTGCGGAATTCCACATGAGAACACTTCGTACATTCACGTGATTCTTCACCAGCTTTTTCATATGTAGGTTCCACAATCACATGCCATTGATTGAAGCTGTGATCCTGTGTTGCTTCTACTACATCATCGATATAGCTGTCTTTACAGATTGAACATGTATATGTTGTATAGCCTTCTTCATTGCATGTAGGAGCCGTTACAACCGATTCATAATCGTGTTCTGCAGAAACAATTCTGATTTCCCATTCAGCTGAATCTGTCCACATTGGAATACTGATGTGTGTTGCACCATCAGGTACAGTCAATGCGCCATTTGTGCTGAATTCAGCATAAACTTCATCTACACTCATGGTCTTCAATAAACCATTTTTATTGAAGTAAGTAACACGAATTCCATTGACTGTTCCACCATGCGTATTGGCAGCACCAAAGGATGAAGCTGTAATCTTCATACCTGCTTCAACCGCAAAGGTTACAGAAGTAACTTTGTTGGATGGATGAATTGCCCATCCATCTACAGAATAATATTCTTGATCATGTTCAAGTACATTCCAGAGGTTGATGCCTGAGCATACTTCTTCAGGAAGTTCCTTCAAATGATCACCCAATGTAAATTGAGCTTCAGCAGTAATCACAAGATTTCCTGTGACTTTTTCAATGAAAATAACTCCATTAGAAACTGCTGTATCTGTAATATCAACATTACCCATTGTGACAGTTACATTCATGTCATGTTCTGAATCAAGTGTTTCAGTAAATGACTTATCGGCATCAGTACCTTTGTAATGTCCCTTAGATGCAATAACGTTGTTCAACTGATGCTGCACAGTATAAACTGTATGCTTTCCAGCTTCTACATCAGTCTTCATCAGTGCCTTCAGTACTGCATCTGTAATATGATCCATACCCTCAGCATCTGGATGAATACCATCTGGAAGCATATCCACAGTTAATCCACACTCAGTCAAATCCACATATGGAATATCATAATGGTCGCAGATCTGTTTCAATACTGCATTGGCTTCCATCAGTTTTGTATTATAATAATAGTTTTCAGTGACTGTAGGCAGCATCGCCAGAATCACTGCATTTGGATAGTAATATTTCAAACGCAGCAGAGTATGTACATAACCATCTGCCAGATTGTCCCATTTCTTCGTTGTCAACTGCACCTGACTAGGTGCAGTTGACACATCAAATGTACCAATCTTATCGACATGTGCCAGATCGTTTGTACCACCATAGAACAGAATAATATCAGGAGTACCATTGCTTCCAAGATTCTGAACACGTGTCAGATTCGCAAAAGAAGCATTTTCTCCAGTTGTACCTGTTGTCACCGGTTTAGCACCGGATACAGTTGCCCCTCTCCAGCTGTCATTGATACCCAGTACTGAATCAAGTGAAGAAATCACCTGCATCCACCATGTTTCATTGACATCAGTCAGAAGATTATCCTGTGGATAACGAGCCAGATGTTCCAGATTGAATCCATCAGCTACAGGAATATAACCTGCAAATGTAGAAATGGAATCACCATAAATAGAGATGACTTTACCTGAATAGTCGCTCCATTTCTTCAATGTTTCTGTTCCCTGCTCAATCAAGCTCTTCGAATAAGCAACACTGACATAAGCTGCTTTCGCTGGTGTTGTGAATTTGAATGGAACTTCACAATCCTTGTACACATTGATTGTGCTGAGCTTATTTCCATTTTCATCCAGATACCACATTCTAGTAGCACCTTCAGAATAATATGTTGTATTGGATTCAACAGGAACCATTGTATAAGACCAGTAGCCTTCTTTACCTTCCTGAATAACCGGTGTAGGACTGCTTGGTGTGATGTTGTAGCCATTCCAATACTGTCCCTGTGAAAGCAGTGGGTCAGTACTTGGGTTTTCATCTGCACTAAATGGCACCCAGCTGCTCAAATAAATACCATATTCATTCTGATAGGCAACTCTTACCTGTCTTGACGAAATCTTAGATGCAGCAAACTGAATTTCCACTTCACCCTGCTGACCTTCAACATTGCAGAAAATTGCATGAGCCGAGCCAACCTGAACATAAAGCGGTGTTCCACTGCTGCCATTAAACTGAACTTTCAGCTTTCCATAAACAAATTCTGAACTGTCGAGTACACTTACAGACGAGCTTACAACATTCGCATACACTGAACTGCTGCGAGTACCATCTTCTTTGACCAGATACATTTCAATGTGTCCTGGAACACTGCGATCAAAGCTGAACTTGTTTGCACCATTCAGTTCAATTGTGTCAATAATTGTTCCATCGCGCACAACAACAGCCTTCTGATATCCACTTTCAAGGACATCCACTACAGCCTTTGTCTTGTTGACAGTGTAATTGTATTTATCCCCATTGCGAGGCATTAATGCATATTCATCATCCAGATCAATTTCATCTGCCTCAGGTACTTCGTTCAGATACTGATATCTGCACAATCTATATGTTGCGAAATGTTCATAGAACTCTTCAACATTCCAGTATTTTCTTCGTACAAGAGGTAATACTGCTTCAGAAATTTCAACATAAGCCACATTACCCTGTGCATCATATAAAATATCTGTTACGACCGTTGTATGATCGGATGTGTTCAATACAACGTCACCTAATTTAATCTGATCAACTGTATATTTGCCAGGCATTGCGATTGTTTCCATTCCTGGAATATTCGCAACATTGTTTGTATTATAAGAGCCTGGTACATCCAGTACATACTGAGCAAACTTGGAACATACTGTTCCATAATATGTTGCAGATTTTGGATTTGTACTGAAGAGATTTTCTGTATATAAAACAGAATTTTCATTTTCCAATGCAGTCAGGAAAGATTCAAGACTTACATTAAGCCCTACATAACAATCATTTGCAGTAACCCCTGAATAAGGAATTCCTTTATATGTCTTTCCTGCTTCAAACGGCACAACCTGGAATTCACCATTGATCTTCTGTACACCTGGCACATCCGCCAATGGTGTCCATTCTACATCAGTCAGAAGATATGCACGTTCAATCGCATTCTTCACGCCAACATTTTCAGGAACTGCATGTGTATATGCTGAATCATCCGCAACATTGCTTCCACATACTGTACATACACCATTTACAAATGTGTGTTTCAAAGTTGCATCCACAACATCTTCAACATAGCTGTCGTCACAACGTACGCATGTGTATGTTGTATAGCCATCTTCAGCACATGTTGGCTCTGTCACAACAGAAGTGTATTTGTGACCGACTTTTGCGCAGTCTTTCAAAAGTTCTGTACCTGCGCTTCTTCCAATCATAGCTGCTGTGATGTTGCTGGAAGGAAGAATCAGAGCTGGAATAGCTTCTTCAAATGAAATTGTGTCATCGACATAGAAGTCATTTGTGTAATATGTTCCAATACGGTCAATATCTGACTGCTTATAAGTCAGTACTGCAGTCTTATCTTCCAGCAGATCCAAAGCACAGAGTGCAGTCATGACTTTGGAAATGGATGCTGGAACGAGTTTTTCCAGTGTATTTTTCTGATAGAGAATTTCATAAGAGCCATCTGCTTTGACTCTTGCTGCAATTGCACTCTTGCATGTTGCATCAAATTCTTCATTTGATCCTGAAAGCACATAATCCGCAATGGCTCTGACTGTCTTGTAACGGTCCTGTGCATTGCCATCCGTACCAACTGCTGAAAGCATCACAACCAGCAGTTTGTCAGTACTGTCAGGAATTGCCAGATAGATAGCCAGGTTTCTTGCATTGTATGGTGCCAGTGTTCCTGTCTTACCACCCAGAATTTCATAATAATCATCCAGGTCGTACTTGAAGTAAGTTGCCTGAACGGTTTTGTTTCTAGCTTTAGGTCCTCCTAATGCTACGGTATAAGAACTCTTGCCCCAGTAGTCAGTCAGACCTTCGTAATTCTGTGCATGAAGCATCAGTTTGAAAATGTCTTCAGCAGTAGTAAAGTTGCCGATACCTGCTGGGTCAACAAATGTTGTGTTGACCATACCCAGCTGCTGAGCCTTCTTGTTCATGTATGCCACAAAAGCGTCATACAGCTCTTTGTCGGTATAGACGATTTCTCGTGTTTCTTCCAGATTGCAGGCATTGCACTTGCGGTATTCAATCAATTCATCTTCATTGAGTGGATCAGGGATTCTAGTCCATTCTGTATACTGATGTTCACGATTTAAGATATAAACTTCATTATCGCTTGATTCAGTTTCCCACATTGGAATGTTGATGTACTTGGCACCTTCTGGAGCTACCAGATAACCGCCATTTGCCGCAAATTCCTTGTAGGTTTCACTTGTACCCATTGTCTTGATGACACCATAGTCATCAAACCATGTCATACGGATTCCATTGGATGTCGCATGACCATTTTCTCCAGCCTTGCCAAATGAAGTCGCAAAAACCATTGCACCTTCTTCAATTGGAATTGTAATTGAAGGCACTTTGTATGTATTTCCTGAACTGTATGTTGTCCATGTTGTACCATTTGTAAAATACTTAGGGTCATGTTCAAGCACATCCCACAGATTTGTTTCTGAACAGTAGTATTCAGGCATTTCATTCAAATGATCTGCCAGGGCAAACTTCTGCCATACACCATCGACTTCACGTGTTTCTGTGTTGCCGCAGCCATCACATGTTCTAGTATGAACTGCAGGTCCTTCTTTTGAAGGCGCTGTGAGTTCAGTCCATTCTGTGTAGTTATGGAAATGTACTGTTTCATCTGTGTCATTTTCAGATACAACCAGATAAGTCAGTGTCATTCCATTAACTGGATAATCACTTGATCCCAGATATGAGAAGACAAAGTCCTGTCCTGATACCCAGTTGGATTCACCAATGTACTGTGTAGAACCTTTGTGTTCTCTGTTCAAAGGACCTACTTCCTTGCCATCCACAAACAGATAGATCATGTTGCTTCCATCATCTTCAACACGATTAACCAGACGATATGTATGCTTATCTATTACATCATAACCATAGTCCAGCAGAGAATATCCGAAGTTGATTCCATTTGTACCGTTGTTGTATCCCACCCCTACAAAAGAGTTGTTTGGACGAACATAAAGATACGCTTCTTGGTCTTTTGTAGATGCAGCTGCGCTCAGCAGCGTTGCACCGGATGCATTTGTCTTGCTGCCGTCAATTTCCCATTCGATTACCCACTGTTTGTCATGTTTCAGCACAACAGAATCTTCCAGCAGATAATACACACTTGAGAAGGTTCCATTCTCAATGCTTCCTGACTTCAATGTCAGAGGGTTTTCAGTATCACCATAGATTGTTGTAGAGGCAAAGTCATCATCCACAAGATTCCAGTGATAGCTGCTCAAAGCTTTTTCCTTGATTGAAAGAGTCTTGCCATTAGAAGCTGTCAGTGCTCCTGTAGTCAGAACTGACTCTGTCAATAAATCATAATAGGCATATGAAAGACCTTCACTTAATGCATAAGTGACTTCTTTTGATTTATAAACTGGAGAAACCATTGGCACAACCAGAGATCCACTTGCAGGATTCTTATAAGCCTTCATTTCACTGATGGTACTGAATCCATCCCACGATACGAATTCTACAGTTGTTTCTGTTTCTTCTGGTTCATTGATTCCCAGATAAACCATTGTATTACGTACAGATTCTCTACCAATTTCATTGTAGCCAATCTGATTGTAGTGAATTGAATCATGCACTGCAGCAGGAGTTGTTGGTGTATACCAGCTTGTCTTCTGCGCAACTTGCGGTGTGTAGTCCACTGTTCCGTTGGCATAATGCTTCTGGAAATATGAAGAGACACCATTAGTGCCATCTGGCATTGTTACCCAGTCTTCACTAATGTTGCATACCAGCCAGATGTCTTCAAGTTCTGGATTGTTTGTCATCCAGTACTGAGCAACACGTGGACCTGTCATACGCAGGTCTTTGAATGATTCATGATATTTTGCAGTTGTTGTGACCTCATATGTACCTTCACGGTAACAGATTGAACTTGCATTTCCTGCACGAACTGGAATAATTCCTGCAAACTCAAGTTCTGCATCTGGTGTAGCTGGATTTGAATCATCATCAAATGTCAGATTCTTCTTCAAGCTTTCATGCATTGAAAGGTAAGTTGTCGCATACTTTTCAGCTGTCCATCCTGCATCAGAACATCCCTGACACCAGTAATATCCCATATGAGACAGACTGAAATGTCCAGCTGCAATTTCTTTTCTTAATGTTTCCTGACATGCTGAAAACAGCAGATCTGCTTCTTTGAAGTTTGTAGCATTTTCTACCCAAGTTGTAATGGAAGTTCCACCATGAGCTGCATTGACGATCCAGACCTTTTCACCCGTCTGCTTCACCCATTCATAGGCAAAACCACTATCAGGACCAATTGTGCCTTTTCCATCTTCTGTCAAAGAATTCAAAGGATAATAACTCAAATGTTCAGTTGTGCCCTCAACATTGATTGTGCTGTACTGACCAGTCAGAGCACTTGCGGCAAACTTGGTTGCATTTTTCGCATTCATGATACCTTCTGTATCACCACGATCATCTCCAAATGTCGCATAAACCATGCCATCCGGACATACAATCGACTGATCTGCATCTCCTTCAGAACCACGCATATTGCTTTGACCAATCAACAGAATCAGAGAAATCGGCGCAGTTTCAACTGTAATATCATAAACAACATCATCAACAGATACTTTTGCACTGCCAATACCAGTTGCGATCAATGCATTATCTACCAGTGTCACAACAGCACTATCCAGTACTGTATTTTCTTCAACACCGTATCCTACCTGATATGAAGTTGGTGTTCCTGCATCAATAATCTGAACAGTCTTGCCTGTCATATCCAGATGATCATCATAACGAATGGTCATCTGTTCTGCATATTCAGGATCTTTTGTACCACAACTCTGGCACACTCCTGCTTCATAGTCATGTTCAGCATTCAAAATGTAGACTTCATTATCATCTGAATTGTTCCACATTGGAATGTTGATATATGTAACATCTTCTGGCACCACCAGATATCCATTTTCACTGAACTGAGCATATGTTTCCTGTGGAGTCAATGTCTTCACAACACCATAGTCATTCAGCCATGTCATGCGAATACCACTGGATGATGCATGGCCATTCTGTCCTGCCTTGCCAAAAGATGTCGCATAAACATGATCCCCTTCAGTCACAGGAATTGTCACTGAATAAACCTGATTAGAACTATGAATACCCCATGTTCCTTTATCAATCAGATAATATTCATCATGTTCTGATGTTAACCATAAATTTGTACCTGCACAGTACTCTTCAGGAAGTTCACTTAAATGATTTTCAAAATCCAGAGTCTGCCATACACCATCTACATACTTCTGTTGTACATCATTGCAGCTCTCACAAACTCTTTCATAAACTCCTGGCTTATTTTTATCAGGAAGTGATACTTCTTCCCACTGTGAATAATGGTGGAAATGAACACCTTCTGCACCAGTTTCTTTGATTGCGATATCTTCAATCAAAAGACCACTCATGACAAAATCAGAAGTACCAAAATAAGAAATCACAAAATCCTGATCAGCTACCCATTCACTTTCGCCCAGCAATGTAGTAGAACCCTGATACTGCTGATTCATTGGACCAATTTCTTCACCATCCACAAACAGATAGACCATATTGGATCCATTTTCAACATAATTCACAAAACGGTACACATGAGTTTCATTCATATCGATATTAAAATCACTCATGTAATAACCAACATGATAATAATTTGTACCATCGTAATATCCAATTCCTACAAATGAATTAGACCCACGCACATAGACATAAGGCTGACCACTCTTCGCCAATGAATTTGTACTGAAAATCATCCCTGTAGCACTTGAATTGGCCTTCATTGTCCACTCAACTACCCATGATTCATCAGACTTCAAAATCACAGGAACTGAAGTCTGATAACGATGACCATTGAACAGACCGCTGCTTAAAGAACCTGCAAACTTAGTCAGCAGATTTTCTGTATCTCCATAAGATGTATCCGCAGTCAGTTTTGTACCATCAAATGACCAGCGGAACCCTGTCAGGCTTCTTGATTCAACAGAAACAGATGTCTTTGCAGAAGAAGTCAATGTCCCCTCTGTAAACACTGAGCCAGCTAAAACATCATAATAATCGTAACTTAAACCATCACTTACTGTATAAGTGACTTCTTTTGAAAGATAAACTGGCGATACCATAGGCACTGCCAATGTACTGCTTGAACCCACTGGTGAAGATGGTACCTGAGTTACAGGTGTAAAACCATCCCATGACACAAACTGAACAGATGCTGTTGTTGTATCAGGTTCATTGATTCCCAGATAGATCATTGTATTGCGTACAGATTCGCGTCCAATTTCATTGTAGCCAATCTGATTGTAGTGAATGTTGTCATGCACATCTGTTGGTGTTGATGGAGTATACCAGCTTGCCTTCTGTGCAACCTGTGGTGTGTAGTCCACCTTGCCATTTTCATAATGCGCACTAAAATAAGCTTTTACACCATCTGTGCCATCTGGCAACGTAGCCCACTGTTCCTGAATTGTGCAGACATTATAAATATCAGTCAGTTCAGGATTGTTGCCCATCCAATACTGAGCAACACGTGGTCCATTCATACGCAGATCATAGAAGGAAGTGAAATAGCTCGCACTTGTAGATTGTGTATATGCACCTGCACGATAGCTTCCTGCACCCTGATGCCCTGAACGAATCGGAATAATACCACCAAACTCAAAAGTTCTTTCTGCAGTTGCAGGATTCATGTCATGATCAAAACTGAAGTCATTCTTCAGACTTTCATGCATCGTTAAATATTTTTCAACATACCAGGCTGCAGTCTGTGTTTCATCAGCACAACCCTGAAGCCAGTAATAACCCATATGAGACAGTGTATAGTGACCTGCAGCAATTTCTTTCTGCAACGTATCCTGACAAGCTCCCAGCACAGCCAATGAATCCTGATAATTGGAACCATTCCCAATCCAAGTGTTAATGCTGGAGCCACCATAACCCATATTCACAACCCAGATTTTCTCACCTGTCTGCTGTACCCATTCATAGGCAAAACCACTATCTGGACCTTCTCTTCCATCACCCAGTGCAGTTAAACCGTAAACTGGATAATCACTGAGAAGTTCTGTTTCTCCATTCACGTTGATTTCACGATATTCGCCAGTCAATGCAGATGGTACATAGTCACTGACATCTGGAATATCAATCTTATAGCGATGTGCGTATGTCGAATACACCATGCCATCAGGACAGACAATGGATTGATTTGCATCTCCATCGATTCCCTGCATGTTGCTCTGACCTGCAAGCAGAATCAGAGAAATTGGTGCAGTTTCAACTGTAATATCATAAACAACATTATCAACAGATACTTTTGCAGTTCCAATACCTGTTGCAACCAATGTATTGTCTTTTAAAGTTACAACTGCACTGTCCATTACTGTATTTTCTTCAACACCATATCCTACCTGATACGAAGTTGGTGTACCTGCATCAATAATCTGAACAGTCTTGCCTGTCATATCCAGATGATCATCATAACGAATGGTCATCTGTTCGACTTTATTAAGGACAACACTTTCAGGAACCAAAGAATTTCCTGCAGCATTCGTTGCAATGATATACAAATATTGAGCATCCTCAGGGATGATCAAGGTTTCAGATTGACCAGGTTCAAGAATAAGCTGAGTTTCCCAACCCGATGCATACGAAGCTACACCGCTTGCAATCATTTTCTTAGTAAAGAATGCTACAAATGCTTTATTATCCTGATTTGCAGTTATCGTTACAGAATCATAGTCCTTTAATCCTGTTAATGGAATCTGATAGCTAAGATTAACCGCATTCTGAACCCACTGATTCGTTGCCTGTGTAATGCATCCTTTTTCTAAAAGATAATCATAAGCTTTGATATCTAAACGACCTGAATCATCGATATATGTTCCAGTCTTACTAAAAGCAGGGATGTCCATCATCGCTAAGTTTGATCTGCCCTGTGTATATGGGTTGATTCTTCTTGCATCGGTA
>JAFYOL010000215.1 GCA_017560205.1 Erysipelotrichaceae bacterium
ACTGCTGTTCAACATTCACGATAACATCTTTCATTGTGATGTCTTCAGCATCCTGATCTTCCTGATATGCAACAGTCAGAAGACCACCCTTAGCTTCAACGATAGCATCTGCCATGCAGCCGATGATCAGCTTCACTGAACGCAGAGCGTCGTCATTTGAAGGGATTGCATAATCAACTTCTTCAGGGTTGCAGTTTGTATCAACCATACCGAATACTGGGATACCCAGCTTCTTAGCTTCTGCAACTGCATTGTGTTCTTCCTTAGGGTCAACTACGAATACTGCATCTGGCAGCTTCTTCATTTCTTTGATACCGCCCAGGAAGTTTTCCAGTTTAACTGCTTCCTTACGGATCAGAGCGATTTCCTTCTTAGGATAAACATTGATTGCACCTGTTGCTTCCATTTCTTCGATTTCGATCAATCTCTTGATACGCTTCTGAATAGTGCGGAAGTTAGTCAGGATACCACCCAGCCATCTCTGGTTTACATAGAATGAACCTGAACGAAGAGCTTCATCAAGAACAACCTGCTGAGCCTGCTTCTTAGTACCTACGAACAGTACCTTTCCACCGTTTTCAGCGATTTCTCTCATCTTAGCATAAGCTTCATCCAGCTTAGTCTGTGTCTTAGCCAGGTCGATGATATAAACACCGTTCTTAGCTGTGTAGATGTATTCTTTCATTTTTGGATCCCATCTGCGGGTCTGATGTCCGAAATGAACACCGTTTTCGAGCATTTTACGCATTGAAACAACTGACATAAATTTAGTCCTCTCTTTCCGTTGTTTTCCTCCACGACTTCTAACACAATAACTCTGATTCAGAGCACGGAATTGTGAATTCATCGTGTGTGTCGTTACACCTGAAACAAGTTCAGATGCCAAGGCATAATATAGCACAACTTAAGCAATGAATCAAGTAAAAAAAGGCTTATTTTAAGCCTTTTTTTTAGCATATGGATGATTGTTTCGAATCACTGAACTCAGTCGATCTACAGTGACATGTGTATAGATTTGAGTGGTACTCAGATTCTGATGTCCAAGCAGCTGCTGAACCAGTCTGAGATCTGCTCCATTGTCCAACAGATGGGTCGCAAAAGAGTGACGAATCATATGCGGATGAACATGTTCACCCAGCCCTGCCTCAATGCAGCAGGATTTGATGATCGTCTCAATAGAGCGTCCAGTCAGTGTTGTTCCTTTCTGGTTGATAAACAGAGAATCTGATTTCTGTTTATCCCAAAGTGGTCGAGCATTTTTCAGATAAAGCTGAATCAGTTGACCACACGCTGGATAAAAAGGAATCATTCTTTCTTTGTTTCCTTTCCCCAGTACCACCAGGATTTCTTCATCAAATGAGATTTTATCAATTCTTAACGATGAAATTTCAGAAAGTCGCAGACCACAGGCATACATGACTTCTATGATGGTTCTGTTTCTAAGCTGAATCGGATCTTCCAGATTAAATGAATACAACAACGAAGAGATTTCTTCCAGTGTCAGAAATTCTGGAATGCTTCTTTGACGCACCTTGACCTTAAATGAAGCAACTGGATTACTCTCTATCCCTTCATGAAGATTCAGGTATTTATAAAACGTACGAAGTGCAGAAAGGGCTCGTGCATACGAGCGGTCACTCAAAGGTTTTTCTGTCAGATATCCACCCTTTAAAGCTTCCGTGTAGGCAAGCACATCCAGTTTGGATACTTCAGAGATTTCTTCGATTCCACGTTCTTCCATAAAGTTGACAAAACGATTCAGATCACGGGCATATCCATCCAGTGTATGTTTTGAACCACTGTTTCTGTTGCTTAGATAGTTTAGAAAACGTTCAACCAGCTCATCCATGATTGATTTCTTCCAAGATGGAATCCAGAGCTTCCAGAGCCTGCTTTCCATAAGCTTCTTTGCGTTCAGACTTGCGCACTTCTGTACGCAGCGGCACAATACCAAAGTTTGCATTCATCGGCTGGAAATAATCCGGTGATGCATGTGTGATGTAGTAAGCCATAGACCCAATCATCGTTTCCTGAGGGAACACAATCAGTTCCTTGCCCTGAACAAGACGTGCCATATTGACCGCAGCCGCCATACCACTGGCACAGCTTTCAATATATCCTTCAACCCCTGTCATCTGACCTGCAAAAAACAGATCATCACGCAGTTTAGACTGATAAGTCTGTCTGAGTACTTTTGGTGAATTCAGATAGCTGTTTCGATGCATGACACCATAACGCACAATACTTGCATTTTCCAATCCTGGAATCAACGAAATAATGCGTTTCTGTTCTGGCCATTTCAGATGTGTCTGGAAACCTACAATGTTGTAAAGCGATGCTGCAGCATCATCCTGACGCAGCTGAACTACCGCATATGGACGAGGTTTTCCTTCCTGTCCCAATCCTACTGGTTTCATTGGACCAAAAAGCAGTGTCTTCTGTCCTCTTCTGGCCATTTCTTCAAAAGGCATGCAGCCTTCAAAATAGATTTCTTTTTCAAATTCCTTCAAAGGAACTGTTTCTGCATGAATCAATTCACGATAGAACGTCTCAAATTCTTCTTTGTTCATCGGACAATTGATGTAATCTGCATCCCCTTTATCATAACGAGACTTGAAATAAGCCTTTGTAAAATCAATGGAATCTTTCTCAATAATCGGTGCAGCAGCATCATAGAAATGGAAAGTTCCTTCATTCAACAGACCTTTAATTGAAACTGACAGTGCATCACTTGTCAGAGGTCCACTGGCAATAATTACTGGTCCATCAGGAATTTCAGTGATTTCTTCTTCAATCACTTCAATCAGTGGATGATTCTTTACTGCATCTGTTACAGCCTGTGAAAATGATTCACGGTCTACAGCCAGTGCACTTCCAGCAGGTACTGCATGAAGATCGGCCATCTTCATAATCAAAGAATTCATACGACGCAGCTCTTCCTTCAAAACACCAACTGCATTCGTCAATGCATTGCTTCGAAGTGAATTTGAGCAGACCAGTTCAGCGAAGTTTCCTGTCTTATGGGCAGGAGACATTACTTTTGGACGCATTTCATACAACTGAACAGAAATACCACGTTCAGCCAGCTGCCATGCAGCTTCGCTGCCGGCAAGACCAGCACCAATAACTTTAACTATAGCCATTATTTACTCGCTCCTTTACGACGGACAAACTTTGGTTTTTCACCATCAATGTTTTCAATGTGACGGCATTTAGGGAAATTGGAACATCCCAAAAAGTAATTGCCATAACGGCTCTTTCTCTTCAAGAGTTCATGACCGCAATCAGGACACATCTTCCCAGTAGGTTCTGGTGCTTCCTTGTCCTCTTTGACAATTTTTGCAGTGTATTTGCATTCCGGATAACTAATGCAGGAAATAAACTTGCCGAATCTTCCCTGACGGTATACCAGATTACTTCCGCAATCCGGACATTTCTCTCCTGTTTTCTCCAGTTCCTTCTTTTCCATGTTCTGATAAGCATGGTCAACCAGCGGGACAAACTTATCATAGAATTCTCTTAAAGAAGTCACAGAATCAAGTTTCCCTTCGGCAATTTCATCCAGTTCTGTTTCCATATTGGCTGTGTATTTAACATTGATGACACTGCTGAAGAATTCATCCAGTTTTTCAACTGTCAGTGTCCCCTGTTCTGTCGCAAAGAAGACTTTTGTCTTGGATGTTTCAGAAGCCTTATCCAATGTGACATAGCCACGAGCCTGAATCGTATCAATGATTGTGGCATATGTTGATGGACGACCAATTCCTGCTTCTTCCATTTCCTTGATCAGACGAGCTTCAGAATATCTTAATGGAGGTTCAGTAAAATGCTGATTGGCCTTCAGTTCTGTTGCAGTGCACATCTGATGTTCATCCAATTCAGGCAGGATTGTATCTTTGGATGTTTCATATTCACCCAGTACTTTCAAATACCCATCAAACACAAGTGTTGATCCTGAAGCACTGAAGTCATAACCATTTTGAGAAAGTGTAACACTGACTGTGTTGTTTTTGGCAGGAGCCATCAATGAAGCAACTGCACGAGCATAGATCAGCTTGTACAGCTTGTACTGTTCAGCAGTCAGATATTCCTTCATCTTTTCCGGTGTGTTGTCTACATTGGTTGGACGAATTGCTTCATGAGCATCCTGTGCATTGTTGTCCTTTTTCACTTTGTATGCACCAAGATAATCCCTGCCATACTTCTGTTCAATCATCGCACGGCAGCTTTCAATAAAGACATTGCTTAAACGAGTTGAGTCTGTACGCATGTAAGTAATTAAACCTTCTGTCGTTCCATCATGTTCAATCCCTTCATACAGTTTCTGGGCAATGGACATGGTGCGTTTTGCACTGAATCCAAGTTTTGTTGAAGCTTCCTGCTGAAGTGTCGATGTAATCAATGGCAGTTTGCTTTCTTTTTTACGAACCTGTTTTTTAATGCTGGTGATTTCAAAAAGTCCCTGGCATGACTGTTTAATCTGTTCAGCCTCTTCTGCATTCTTTACTTCTGCTTTTTTACCATTGATTTTTGACAGCGATGCGGCAAATTCAATGTTGTTTTCCTTGAACTTTGCATCCACAGTCCAATATTCTTCAGGTACAAAAGCTGCAATTTCCTTTTCACGTTCTACAATCAGCTTTAAAGCGACTGACTGTACACGTCCTGCTGATTTGGATTTAATTTTGCTATGAAGCAGTTTAGACAGTTTAAACCCGATGATTCTATCCAGAATACGACGTGTTTCCTGAGAATGCACCAGATCCATATCCACTTTACGTGGATGTTTGAAGGCTTCAAGTACTGCATCTTTTGTGATTTCATGGAATTCAACACGATTGAATTCGTTCAGATCGACCCCCAGTTCATCTGCCAGATGCCATGAAATAGCTTCTCCTTCACGGTCCGGGTCGGTTGCCAGATACACAAAATCTGCTTTCTTGGCTTTCGCCTTTAA
The DNA here is from genome assembly GCA_017560205.1 of Erysipelotrichaceae bacterium. Lineage (GTDB taxonomy): Bacteria > Bacillota_I > Bacilli_A > Erysipelotrichales > Erysipelotrichaceae > RGIG1896. The sequence goes on from JAFYOL010000215.1 coordinate 4,958, forward strand.
TTCTTTGACAACAGGAGCTTTTTCTTTGGAAATTGAATATGTTGGCGCAAAATCATTTTCTACATC
>JAFYOL010000024.1 GCA_017560205.1 Erysipelotrichaceae bacterium
ACTACATTTCACACCTGCTGGTAAAGAAGTCCAACCAGGATGGATATCTTGTAGGAAGCCGAGGATCTGTAGGATCAAGCTTTGTCGCAACCATGTCAGGAATTACAGAAGTTAATCCGCTTGCCCCGCATTATGTCTGCGGCAAGTGTCATCACTCTGAATTTATTACGGATGGTTCAGTTGCCTCCGGATTTAACCTTCAGAATAAACCATGTCCACACTGTGGCACATTGATGACGCCAAATGGACAGGACATTCCATTTGAAACCTTCTTAGGATTTGAAGGAGATAAAGTCCCTGATATTGACTTGAACTTCTCAGGGGAATATCAGCCAAACGCCCATGCCTATACAAAAGAAGTATTTGGTGAAGACTATGTCTATCGTGCAGGTACCATCGGTACAGTGGCACAGAAAACAGCCTTCGGTTATGTATCAGGCTATTGTGAAGAAAAGGGTATTGAAAACATGAGACAGGCACAAAGAGTGCATCTGTCCATGGGGTGTGAAGGGGTAAAACGTACAACCGGTCAGCATCCAGGGGGAATCATCGTGATTCCAAACTACATGGATGTTCATGATTTTACACCGGTCAACTATCCTGCCAACAACCCTCAAAGTGAATGGAAGACAACACACTTTGACTTCCATGCCATTCATGACAACGTGCTTAAGTTTGATATTCTGGGTCATGTTGATCCAACCGTGATGCGAATGTTCCAGAACATTTCAGGAATTGACCCTAAATCAATTCCAATGAATGACTTGGATACCATGTCACTGTTTTCAAGCTCTGATGCACTCCATGCAGACCCTAAACTGTTCCAGGAAAAAACCGGTGCACTTGGACTTCCTGAATTCGGTACCAAGTTCGTACGAGGTATCCTTGAACTGACAAAACCGAAGACATTCTCAGACCTGGTAATCATCTCTGGTCTTTCACACGGTACAGACGTATGGCTGAACAATGCCAAAGACCTGGTAGAAAAAGGCATACCTTTGCAGAATGTCATCGGATGTCGAGACGATATCATGACCTATCTGATTCATCGTGGATTAAAACCAAAAGACGCATTCTTTATCATGGAATCTGTCCGTAAAGGAAAAGGACTGAAACCTGAATGGGAAGAAATCATGAAACCTGTCGTGGATGACTGGTACATTGATTCATGTAAGAAAATCAAATACATGTTCCCGAAAGCCCATGCAGTAGCCTATGTAATGATGGCGATTCGTATTGCCTGGTTTAAAGTACACCATCCATACTGGTATTACGCCGTTTACTTCTCACTGAGATGCGATGCCTATGAAATTGAAACCATGGTCAAAGGCTACGATGCAATTGCCTCAAGAATGGATGAAATCCATAAAAAGATGCAGGATCCTGAACTCAAACGTGAAGTTACACCAAAAGACAGTGCATTAATTTCTACATTTGAAAGCTGCCTTGAAATGTACGCACGTGGATACAGATTCTCCAACATTGATATGGACCTTTCAGAAGCCACTGACTTTAAAGTCATGCCTGGTGACAACAAGACCATTATTCCACCATTCACAACAGTGGATGGCTTAGGAGAAAACGTTGCGAAATCCATTGTCGAAGCAAGAAAGAAATGTCCATTCCTTTCCAAGGAAGACATTCTTACACGCACGCAGCTTTCCGCAACACTGCTGAAAAAACTGGAAAAACTCGGATGCCTGAATCATCTTCAGGAAGAAAACCAGATGTCATTATTCTAATAAGACAGAGCCTTAAAACTCTGTCTTTTTCTATCTCTGCAGCCCGTCAACCCCAAAGTGTAAGAATTATTCAATTTTTGCAAAAAATTTTGACACTCAAAAAAGCCTTATTTTAAAGGACAAGTATTTTATTCTTGTTTTGTCAAGTACCTAATGTTTCGAAACAGTACCCAGTTGAAAAAGAAATAAAATCAGGTATATTAGTACTCGTAAACAGGTACCGAATTTACACGGGCAGCAAGACCTGCGCGAAGTTAGCGCCAATTTAAAATTTAGTCATGCGTCCGGGGGACATTGTCCGATGACAACCTTTCACCACACCACATTAATAAAATAGAAAGGTTCAGCCTTTAATGTCTAGGGCAATGTCCGCAAACATTTATGATTTTATGAAAGGGGAAACAGGATGAAAAAATTATTGTCTCTGCTTTTAGCACTCATCCTTATCGCCAACTCTTCACTCTCAATCTTTGCGTGTGAAGTAGATCCAGAATGTGAATGTCACTGCGAAGACTGCACAGTAGAAGAATGTGAATGTCCATGTCACCAGCCAGATCTATATCTTGGGCCAGATTATGGTGATGATGGTGATGATAAAAATCCAAACGAAGGTATTAAGGATTAATGAAATCGAATCAGAATAAATCACATTTAATCGCAGGGTTCTTTCGGTACCATCGAGAAAAATTGAATTATTCCTTACGCGGGCTAGTGGGAGACGGTAAAGTCGTCGATCTTAGCTCTTTAAGTGCGTTTGAGCATGGAAAGCGCAATTTAAATGAAGAACAACTAATTTGGCTGTTTGAGACTATTGGATACGATTATGACGAGGTTGTTAAATCATATGATTTTGAAAAAGAATATTTAAATATTGTTGACGCTATTTGTTTAGGCGAAACCCAGAATGCTGAATCATTATTTTTTTCATGTGTTGAGAATGGTGCATTTAACACTTTAGGGTGTATTAATTTCTCATTGTTGAAATATGTATTGTCAACAATGAATAGTAAAAGAATATTAGTTGATTCTACTTGTATTATGTTCGAAGAAATGTATTCTCCAATTCAAAAAGCGATTTTACAAGTTGCAAAAGCTTGTGAATTGAAAATATTAGGCGATTTTGATTCCGCAATTAGATTGTTAAAAGAAGCAGAAAGAATGATATATGATCTTAAAATTCAAGCATGGATTACTCATTTATATGGAGTTATTTATGGTTTGGTAGGTAACTATGTTGAAGCTGCAGTAGCTTTACTAAAAGCAAAACAAAACTATGGTGATTTCTTGAGTGTTATACGAATGATTCAAACAGAATTGAATTTAGGTAATATATATTTATCAACTTTGTCTTACAAGAAAGCGGAAGAATCATATTTGATTGCATATCAACAATCGATGAATCTTAAAGATTCTTCTTATTTACTAACAAAGTGTTTTAATAGTCTCTGTTGGTTGTATTTTGAGACAAATCAATATGATAAGGTTAAAAACTTGCTATTGAATAAACCATTAGAGTTAGTAGAATCACGTAATACTTACTTTGTACTTGCTTGGAGTTATTACAAAATTGGTAATTACGAGGAATCTATTCGATACTGTAAAGAAGGGCTTGAAAAGTTTACTGACTATTCTTATGTTTGTATGATCTATGAATATATTATGAAGGCTTGTAAAGGGATTAAAACAGGTCAGGATGCACTGTTGAGAAAGATTATTGAGACAGAAGATTATGATCATGATGCTCTTACTGAGAAGTTATTTACATATGAAATCATCGACATTTATGAGCGTCGTAAAAATTATGAAAAAGCCTTTAAATATGCGAAAAAACTCTTGAATCGATAGGGGATTTTGTGTATATTATAGGTGCATAACAAAGAGGAGCGGGAAGACCGCTCCTTCAATTTTGTTTCAAGGAGAGGAATATGGATCAAATTGAGAAGATTGTAGAGTGCGTCAACCCTATTCTTGATGAGGCTGGTGTTTCATTGTATGAAGCTCGCTGGACAAATCAGGGGAAAAACAAAGTGCTGCAGATTGCGATTATGCATGAAGATGGCACAATGGATCTGGAAACATGTGCAACAGTGTCAGAAAAGATTTCTGAAGTACTGGATGCACAGGACTTTATCAGCTTTGAGTATTTCTTGGAAATCTGCTCACCTGGAGCTGAAAGAAAGCTGAGAAGTCATGATGAAATTGTTTCTTCTACAGGGAAGCATGTGTTTGTTCGTTTCAAGAAGGCAGTTAAATCGATGAATGAAGTGACTGGTGATTTAGTGTCTGTTGAAGGAAATGAATTAACGATTGCTTATCGTGACAAAGCTGCTGTAAGACGTGTGACATTTAACGAAGAGAACATCGATTTGATTCGTCTTGCAGTCAAACTGTAATTGAATAAGGAGAAAAGTAAAATGGATTTTAAAGCGATTTACAGAGCAATGAATCAGCTGGAAGATAACCGTAAGATTTCTAAGGAAATCGTTGTTGAAGCTCTGAAAGAAGCCATGGCAAAGGCCTACCGTAAACACATTGATATTCCTGATGTACAGGTTCGTGTTGACATCAATGAAAAGTCAGGCGAAATGAAGCTGTATCAGCTGTACACTGTTGTAGAAGAAGTTGAAGATGATGAACTGGAAATTTCTCTGGAAGAAGTAAAGCGTCTGGGATTGAATCTTGAACTGGGACAGCAGCATGAAATTCAAAAGCCAATTGATGATCTGGGGCGTGCTGCAGCATTGCTGGCAAAGAACGTTATGAAGCAGAAGATTCGTGAAGCTGAAAAGCAGGCAGTTTATGATGAATACATCGATCTGCTGGATGAAATGGTTATCGGTCTGGTTGAAAGTGTTGAAGAAAAGTTTGTTGTTGTAAATCTGGGCAAGACAATGGCTCTGATGCCACGTGCTACACAGATTCCAGGTGAAGTTTACCGTGAAGGTCAGAACATTCGTGTTGTGATCACAGAATGCAACAAGGAAACAAAGGGTGCACAGGTTCTGGTATCTCGTGCAGATGCTAAACTGGTTAAGCGCCTGTTTGAACGTGAAGTTCCTGAAATCTACGAAGGTGTTGTAGAAATCAAGGCAATTGCACGTGAAGCTGGTGAACGCTGCAAAATGGCAGTTTATTCATCAGATCCAAACGTAGATCCAATCGGAGCATGTATCGGTCCTCGTGGTGCACGTGTTTCTGCAATTATTGAAGAACTGCACGGCGAAAAGATTGATATCTTCGAATGGAGCGAAAACGTTCAGGAATTGATCAAGAACGCTCTGGCACCTGCTCAGGTCCTGGGTGTTATCCCATCTGCAGATAAGAAGTCTCTGCTGGTTATTGTTGAAGACAATCAGCTGTCACTGGCTATCGGTAAGAAGGGTAAGAATGCTCGTCTGGCTGTGAAGCTGACTGGCAAAAAGATCGATATCAAGACTCGTACAGATGTAGAAGAAAGTGGTATCGACTGGAAGATGGCTATGATCGAGTTTGCAGCTGAACAGAAGCGTCAGGCTCGTGAAAAGGCTGCAGCTAAGATGATGGAAGAAATGGCTGCTAAAGCAGAAGAAGTTGAAGAAACTGTTGAAGAAGCATTCGAAGCAGTTGAAGAAAAGATTGAAACTGTAGTAGAAGCTGTTGAAGAAAAGGTTGAAGCAGTTGTAGAAACTGTGAAGGAAACTGTTGAAGCTGTTGTTGAAACAGTGAAGGAAGCAGTACAGCCTAAGGAAGATGCAGAAGAAAAGCGTGCTAAGAAGCCTGTTGTGAAGAAAGATACTTATGTATCGAAGTTCGAAAAGATTTTTGACAACAAACCAGCACAGAGCGAATCTGCACCGAAGCGTCGCAAAAACAAACAGGACGAAGATCGCAAGCTGCGTCCTACTGAATTGAAGAAAGATAAGGATTACGAATTCAAACCAATTTATTCTGAGGAAGAACTGGAAGAAATCAAGCGTAATGAAGAAGTCGATGAATATGAATTCTACGATGATATTGATTACGATGAATTCGATGAATTCTACGACGAAGACTAATTCTAGAAAGGATTTGATTCTATGAAGAAAATCCCAATGAGAAAGTGTGTTGCAACGGGCGAGCAGTGTCCTAAAAAGGAACTGCTTCGCATCGTTCGTACCCCTGAAGGGTCTGTGTGTGTAGATACTACAGGCAAGGCTAATGGTCGAGGGGCATATCTGAAAAAGAGCATGGAAGCTCTTGAACAGGCAAAAAAGAAAAATGTACTTGGCCGCTCTTTGGAATGTGAAATTTCTGAAGAAGTGTATGAGGAAATCAGGAAGGTTATTGCCGGTGAGTAAGGCGTTGAATATGCTTGGACTTGCCTGTCGTGCACGTAAAACCAGCATTGGTGAAACATGCATGCATGCAGTAACATCAAGAAAGGCTCATGTGGTCTTTCTGGCTAATGATGCCTCAGAACGTACAAAAGACAAGGTACTTCACACCTGCAATTCGTGTGGTGTTCCTTGTGTGAGTGAATTCAGTTCACTTGAAATCAGCAGTGCAATTGGTCAGTTTGGCCGTATGGTGATTTCTGTGAATGATCCTGGATTTGCGAAACAGATTTTGAATTGCTTGAAATGAGGTGGAATTATGGCGAAGCCGCAGAATAAGAAAAAGACGGGAAGCAACAACAAGCGACCTAACAACAACCATCGTCCAAACAATGGTTTCAACGGTCATCGTAATCACTCCCGCGTTGAAGCAGTCACTGCCATCACATATGAAGAAGGCATCACTGTTTCTGAACTTGCAGCAAAGTGCAACAAGAATGCAAGTGATATCATCAAGCTGCTTTTCATGTTAGGTAAGATGGTTACCATCAACAGCAACCTCGATGATGAAATGGTTGATTTAGTGTGCCTGGAATGGGGCATTGAAGCAACAAAAGAAATTCCTGTGGATGAAGATTCACTGGAAGACAATGTAGTTGATGATCCAGAAAATCTGGAAGAACGTCCGCCAATCGTTACCATCATGGGTCATGTTGACCATGGTAAGACAACTCTGCTGGACACAATTCGTAAGACTCGTGTCGTAGATGGAGAATTTGGTGGTATTACACAGCACATTGGTGCTTATCAGGTTTCTGTTCAGGGTAAAAAGGTGACATTCCTTGATACTCCAGGACATGAAGCGTTTACTGCAATGCGTGCACGTGGTGCAAAGGTTACTGACGTTTGTATCATCGTTGTAGCTGCAGATGATGGCGTTATGCCACAGACAAAAGAAGCTGTTGACCATGCAAAGGCTGCAGGTGTTCCAATCATCGTTGCAGTCAACAAGATGGACAAACCAACAGCGAACCCTGATCGTGTTATGAATGAAATGAGCGATCTGGGCATCATGCCTGAAGAATGGGGCGGAGATACAATCTTCGTACGCTGTTCTGCAAAGCAGGGTGAAGGAATTCAGGACATTCTGGAAACAATTCTGGTTGTATCTGAAGTTCAGGAATATAAGGCAAATCCAAACCGTATGGCGACTGCAACTGTTATTGAAGCTAAGCTTGATAAGGGACGTGGTCCAGTTACAACACTGCTGATCCAGAATGGTACACTGCGTACTGGTGATGCAATTGTTGTTGGTGCATGTTTCGGACGTGTTCGTAAGATGGTTGACGACAGAGGTCGTGAAATCAAGTCTGCAGGTCCTGCTACACCAGTTGAAATTATCGGTTTGAATGATGTACCTGTTGCCGGGGACTTGGCTAAGGCATTCGAATCTGAAAAGCAGGCTCGTGCTGTTGCTGAACGTCGTGCTCAGGCAAAAATTGAAATGGAACGTCGTTCTACAAGTGCAATGTCACTGGATGATCTGGCTCGTCAGATTGAAAGTGGAGATGTACAGGAAATTCCTGTTATCGTAAAGGCAGACGTACAGGGTTCTGCAGAAGCTGTGAAGGCTTCTCTGGAAAAGCTGGAAGTATCTGGTGTAAGAGTCAATGTTATCCGCTCTACTGCTGGTGCAATCTCTGAATCTGATATCATGCTGGCAAGTGCGTCAAAGGCTGTTATCTATGGATTTAACGTTCGTCCTGATGCAAATGTTCGTAAGAAGGCAGAAGAAGAAGGCGTTGAAATCCGTCTGCATACAATCATTTATAAGGCTCTGGAAGAAATGGAGCTGGCAATGAAGGGTATGCTGGCACCTGTTTATGAAGAAGTTGTTATCGGTCAGGCTACTGTTCGTCAGACATTCAAGGTATCTAAGGTAGGTACAATTGCTGGATGTATGGTTAACGACGGTAAGATCATCAAGGAATGTGGTGTTCGTCTGATTCGTAACGGTATCGTTGTCTACACTGGTAAGCTGGGTTCACTCAAGCGTTTCCAGAACGATGCGAAGGAAGTTACTCAGGGTTACGAATGTGGTGTAACCATCGAAAACTTCAATGACATCAAGGAAGGCGATATCATCGAAGCTTACCAGGATCAGGTTGTTCCTCAGGCTTAAGGAGGACATCTGTCATGGCAATTAAGCAGGAAAGAATGAACCAGATTATCTTAAAGGAAGTGACTCAGATTATTCAGTTTGAACTGAAGGATCCGAATGTTGGTTTTGTGACCATCACTGATGTTCATGTAACCAATGACTTCTCTTATGCAACTGTTTATGTGAGCTTTTTGGGTAAAGAAGAACGCAATGCAGCTGGTTTGAAAGCGTTGAATCGTTCTAAAGGATTTATTCGTTCAACTTTGGCGAAGCGTCTTACAATTCGTAAGACTCCTGAAATCATCTTTAAACTGGATAAATCATTGGAACAGGGTAAACGTATTGAAAATCTGATTCAGTCAATTCATAAAGATTAGTGATTCTCATTTGAGAATCACTTTTTCTTTTGGTAAAATTAAATTAAGGTGGTGATATTCCATGAAAAAAGCGGTCTTTTATCAAGGGTCATTGTTTCTGGTACCTGATGAATTTGATTGTTTTGAAGCTTTTGTAGAAGATGTGAAAGCACATCCTATGCAGGTCTTGATTCTTCTTCATGAAAAGGAATGTCTGGCACCTTATTTTATTGAGGAGTACTGTGAAGTTAAAACGGTCATGTTTCAGGATCTTGATAAATTGATTGAGGTTGATGTTGAGGTCATGAAAAAGAGTGAATATGAGAAACTGCTTCACAATAAGATGAATGATCTTCATTTGAATGATTCTTCTTTTGATTGTCTGCGCCAGTCGATGACATTGGATGGTACGTTTTTGCGTGAGTATGAGAAATCCTGTTATCATGAGGCTATCTGTGAGTTCTGGCAGCAGTTTGAAAAGAAGGAACAGTATTTAAGAGCGTCGATGTCTGATCATTGTGAACAGAATGATGATCTGAGAATGATGTTTCAGATTTACTGTGGGATTCAGTACAATCAGATTCGTGTTTATTTAAGAAAAATCAAGGATAAACATGTATTGATGATGACATGTTTAGCGGATTCTTTAGTTCAGATTCTGATTGATGGTATTTTGCATCAGGCTCCGCCCTCACTTCGTAAAGAGTGGGATTTTTATGGTTTTCTGCCTAAACATATCTACAAATATAGTCCAACAAGAGAAGAATATGATGCATCAGAGATGCCATGTGCATTGAAAGTTGAAAAGAATGAGTTTGATGAGTCAAAATACATGGTTGAGTTTGAGATTCAGCCTCATCCTAATTTTGCGATGGCTTGTGAAGAGAATTATCTGTATGTATGTTCGATTTTAGGGGAAAACATGTTTCATGCAGTGATTCATGATTTCAAATGGACAGAGTCCACAGAACGCACAGGAATCAGTTCTCAGACGTTTTATCAGCAGGTAATGTCTAGTCTTAATCCTCGTCTTTTGATTCAGCTGGCGGGTCATATGCATCAGATAGGGCTGCGTTTAAAGAAACAGAATTCATTTGGTGAAAGAAGTTTTGATCAGCATATTATGACACGCTGTATAGAGTGCACAGACTGGTTTATTCTGGAAAAACCATCGCTTGATATCAATGAACTGCAGATGGAAATGAACATTGCATTTTCTACTTTGGTGTTTAATTTACGTGATGATGAAGAAGTTCAGCTTCAGCATAAACATATCTTGTTGGATCTGATGAAGTTTCTAGTTGAAAATACACATATGGAAATCATTGATTACTGTATATCCAATGATCGTATTGATGTGGATTTCATGAATTTTGATCCATCCAAGATGTTCAATACACTTCGCAACAATGCACCAGTGTTTGAAAAGTATGATTGTCGATATGATGAATATACGGCAGATGAAGTACTTCGTTATGAGATTTCTTATCAGATGAAAAAGAAAAAGCTGAATTTTAATCAGCTTCATTAAAAAAAGAAGGTGTCCATAGGACACCTTTTAAAATACGTTTTTAAGTCTGGATAAGTAGCTGTAATGGCTGTATTTTGCAACTTTGACCAGTCGATCAGAGTTTTTGATGGTCACTGCAGTACAATCATCCAGATGCATGAATTTATGGTCATAACACAGCATTGTGTTTTTGAAAGTACCAGGCTGTACATGAATAAGAGCATCTTCCTTTAAAATCAGGCTGGAACGCAGGGAACGATGTTTCCAGTGATGAATTCCCATGATTTCAGAAAGCTGAAGAAGCGGCAGACCATGTTGAATGACAGCTCCGCCTAATGAACGGTTGATGGCTGTTGAGCCAATCTGCGAACAAAGACAGATTCCAGAACCAAGGAATTTTTCAAAGTATTCATCGTTGATCCATAAATCCAAAGAGAGTGTATTGATCATATTTTCAATACGGGCTTCATTGAAGGCATAGACTGTTTCGTTTAGGCCATGAAGCTGTACTTCCAGCATTGGATAAGAACGAATCTGTGGTGTCTGATGAATGAATTTATCCAGCAGTTCATCAATTTCTTCTTTCTGATGGTCACACATGAACCCAAGAGTACCAGTATGAATACCGATGAAAGTCATGTTTTTAAGTTGATCTACGTACTGGTGAATGGCTTTCAAGAAAGTTCCATCACCACCTACGACAAAGACAGTTTCTGGGTTCTTTTCATCGTATGTGTAGTTATATTCAGTTAGAAAATGAATAATTTTATCTTTGAGAAGTTCTGACTGTTCATCTTCTCTTGTAATAACACTGTATTGAGGCATAGTATCACATCCTTGTAAATATTATACATGATATATGCATAAAAGGGGATGTTTTCTTTTTGACTGGTTTTGTCTTGATTGTGATGAAAAGTAGTACAAAGTTCATGATTTTCTGAAAAAGAAGAAAAATATTTTCAGAAAATGATTCTTTTTGCTTGACTGATAATTTTTTCACAAGTATAATCAATCTTGTGAAATCTTTAACGAAAGAAAGAGGGTAAATTTTATGGGTCGTTTAGAGAATAAAGTCGCAATTATTACTGGAAGCAATTCTGGTGTTGGAGCTGCAGCTGCTAAGCTGTTCGCAAAAGAGGGTGCTAAGGTTGTCATCAGTGCACGTCGTCTTCCTCAGCTGGAAGAAGTAGCTGCTGAAATCCGTGCAGCAGGTGGAG
>JAFYOL010000216.1 GCA_017560205.1 Erysipelotrichaceae bacterium
CAAATCCACCTTTGACCAGAAAGAGGGAACATTTATTCAGGTAAAGCCAGATTCAGAATCTGATATGCCCCTGCAAACAAAGCAATAACCTTAAAGAAATGTGTGATGACAGGAAAATGCACAAGGGTTCTTTGTAGAAAATCAATTTCAAAGATACCTTCAATTCCTGTGTTAAGTGCAGTCAGAATGCAGATAAACAAGGTAATTCTGTTGAGATAGACCATAGGTTTCTCCTTTCTTCTACTTTTATACGCATGAATGTGAATTCTTAGCATAATTTAGAACAGAAGGAAAGGTGAAACAATGAAAAAGAAAATTGCAGCAGTCGCTGGTGTCGTTGTCATTGCGTTAGGTGTTGTGTTTCTGAAACCTGAGAGTTTTGAGAAAAAAGTAGAGAAACTGGAAGAAGAAACACTCAGTTATCAGATGAGTGGAAACATGGAACTTTTGCATTCAGAAGATGTCAAAAGTTATGCAATTACATCGAGCTGGCTGAAGAATGAACAGGGTGAATTCTTTAAGGTTGAGATGACAGACAAGAATCTGAATCAGCAGCAGATTATCTTGAAAAACAATGAGGGGGTTTTTGTGATTACACCTTCACTGAATCAGGTGTTCAAGTTCAAGGGAGAATGGCCAACCAATTCACCGAAACCCTATTTACTGCAGACCATGCTGGAACTGTTAAAGAATGAATCTGCAGAAGTTTCTTCGGTATCGGATGGATATTTAATTGAAGCGCCTGCTTCTTATCCAAGTGCAACTTCTCTGGTGTATCAGAAAGTATTGTTTGATAAGGAAATGAAACCAAAGTATCTGATGGGATACAATGCGGATAATCTGTGTGAATTGAATATGCAGTTTGTGGATGTACAGTACAATGTAACATTTGATGAAGACTTCTTCGTACAGCCAAAAACATCTATGAACTCTGTGACTACAAGCTATCTGGAAGAAGCAGATCTGCCTTTGTATCCAATGGCAGTCTTTGATGCAAAACTGGTAAACACAACGGTATCCAGTGTCGGCGGCACAACAGAACATATCCTTGAATTCAATGGTGAACATTCATTTACAGTGACGGAAAAACAAATCAATGTTTCTGAGGAATTTGAATTGATTGAAATGAATGGTGAGCTGGTTGAAGGATTGGGTATGCTGGCCTATTACAATGGGAATAAACTGACCGCAATTTCAACTCAGATGGAAATGTCAGTGTATTCTGATGATTTAAGTGTTATGCAGATGCTGGAAGTACTTGAAAGCATGCAGGTTTCTGTCATGAAATAACATGATGAAGCGTGGAGATGTCTATTATGCAGATTTATCAGGCAGTCTGGGAAGTGAACAGGGCGGTGTAAGACCAGTGGTCATTGTACAGAATGACAAAGGGAATCGTCATTCTCATACAGTTATTGCAGCACCTATATCAACACGCCTTGCCAAACCACCCATACCAACTCATGTGCTGATTCCAGAAAACACGATGGAAAGAAGCAGTATGATTTTACTGGAACAGTTGAGAACTTTGGATAAACAAAGGTTAGGTCAATGGGTATGTGCACTGGATCATAAAACGATGTGTGAAGTGGATAAGGCACTTTGTGTGTCATTAGGAATCGTCATAAAGAACTGCAATGAATAATGCAGTTCTTTATTTTGAAAAAAATTAAAAATGTTGTTGACACAAAAAATAAAGTTTGTTATGATAAGAAAGCTCAAATGAGCGGTATGAAGAAGTACTCAAGAGGCCGAAGAGGTGCCCCTGCTAAGGGCATAGGTCGGGAAACCGGCGCGAGGGTTCAAATCCCTCCTTCTTCGCCATACCAAACGATGGTCCGGTGGTGTAGCGGTTAACATGCCTCCCTGTCACGGAGG
>JAFYOL010000217.1 GCA_017560205.1 Erysipelotrichaceae bacterium
CAGTTTCCCAAAACGAATGTTATCCATGATGGTTCCGGAAAACAAGTGAGGTGCCTGAAGCACATAGCCAAGCTGTGAATGAAGCCATGAGATTGAACGATCCTTATAGTCAACACCATCAATCAGGATACGACCACGCTTTGGTTCATAGAAGCGACAGATCAGATTGATGATTGTACTTTTACCTGATCCAGTTTCTCCCACCAAGGCAATGGTTTGACCTGCTTTGACACTCAGATTGAAATCCTGCAGCACTGGTTCAGCTTCATTGTACCAGAAATCCACATGTTCAAACTCTACATTTCCTTCAATTCGTTCATAATTTTCAGGTTTAGGCGCAAAAATAGTGCCATATTTTTCTTTCACATCATCACGATCATCCAGCTCAATATCACTTTCCAGCAGTGAAATCACACGCTCAGCACTTGCCTGAGCCATCTGGAATTCCGCAATCAGACGTGCAATCTGACGCAAAGGTTCAAAAAACTGAGTTGCATACTGTGTAAACATCAACAATGTCCCAAATTCAATCACATTCAACAAAACCTGATTACCACCAACCCATAAAATCGATGCAGTTGAAATAGAACCTAAACCAACCACAATCGGCATAAAGATGGCAGACAACGTAGCTGCATGAATGCTGCTTTTTCGCATGTCTGATGTATGACGCTTGAAATCCTCAAGATTGTCATATTCCAGAACCAATGTTTTTGTTGTTTTGGCTCCCATAATTCCTTCAGAAAAACCACTGGTAATCTTAGAATTGATTTTGCGTACTTCACGATAGCTTTTTAAAATACGTGTCTGAAAATAAACAGAGACAACGGCCAGAAAAGGCACAATCATCAACACCAGAAGTGCCAGCTTCCAGTTAACACTCAGCATCATCACTGTCGTAAAAATCATCAATGAGATCCCCCAGAACAGATCCATCATGGACCATGAGACAATTTCTGATAAACGACCAACATCACTGGTCATACGGGCAATAATCCATCCCTGTGGTGTCTTATCAAAATAACTGAAAGAAAGCTCATTCAGCTTATGAAAACAGTCTTTTCTTAACTGATAGGAAAACTTCATCTCAATGCGTCCGGCAATCCAGAAAAAGCCATAAACACCAAAAGCCTGAAGTGTAATGCAGATAAAATAGAAAATACCAAAACGGATAAATTCACTCTCCACAAAACCATCCGATGCAAACGTATCAATTGCCGTCTTGTTTAAATACGGAAACAATGTATCAAACCCTGCAATCATGATATTCAATAGAAGCAACGCTAAAATCAAACCACGATAAGGGACAATCATGCCAATGATTTTCTTCCATGTTTTAAAATCAAAAGATGAACTCGAATACTCTTTTTCATCGTAAGACATGACTATTCCTCCCCTCTAGCCTGAATTTCAGCGACACGTTTATACAGACCCTCTTCACTCAACAAAGACTTATGAGTCCCTGACTGTGTAATCTGACCATGTTCCAACACCAGAATCAAATCTGCATCTTTGGCTGAATTGATACGCTGTGTAATGATCAATGTTGTGCACAAGTCAGAAACACTCTTTAACGCTTCACGGATGTTGGCATCCGTCTGAGCATCTACTGCAGACAAAGAGTCATCAAAAATCAAAATCGGTGTCTGATTCACAATCGTACGCGCAATCGCTACACGCTGTTTCTGTCCACCAGATAACGTAACACCCTTTTCACCAATCATTGTCTGATATCCTGCATCAAACTCTTCAATCACATCATGCACAGATGCAATCTTTGCAGCACGATGAAGATCTTCTTTGGATGCATCCTTTCTGGCAATCAGAATGTTTTCTTCAATGGTCTTGGAAAACAGGAAAGGCTCCTGCAGGACTAAACCAACCTGCATGCGCAGATTCTTTTTCTCAAGCTCTACAGTAGGTACACCATCAATCAGCACTTGCCCAGATATTGGATCATATAAGCGTGAAATCAGATGAATCATGGAACTCTTACCAGAACCTGTAGGCCCTAAAATAGCGACAGTCTGACCCTTTTCAATGGTAAATGACACATGATTGAGTACATTCGGCTGATTTTCATATCCAAAACAGACATCCTTGAATTCAATCTTTCCTTCTACAGAGATTGATTTACCTTCCGTTGATTCAACTGGAACATTCAGAATTTCCAAAAGACGATCAATAGATACACTGAGTTTACCCAAGTCTGCAAGAATACGCCCTAAATTACGAATCGGCCACAAAATCATGCTTTCATAGGAAATGAACACAAACAGATTCCCAACACTCAAATTTCCACGATGAGCCATGATTGTACCTGCCAGCACAATAATCAGAATCTGAATATAACAGATCAAATCAGAAAAACTCCAGTAAAGACCTAACTGTTTCAACAGTTCAAAGGTCTTATCAAGGAAGTCCTTGTTGCATTCATCATAACGTTCCATTTCATACAACTCACGATTGAATGCCTTAATCACACGAATACCAGAAATGCTTTCTGTCAGCTTATCCGTCAATACACCTTCTGATTCATCCGAACATCTGAAAATCTTCTGTGCTTTAGTGAAAAACCAGTAGGCAAAGACAATCAGAATCGGCATCGTCACAACTGCCAGTTTTGCCAGATCCTGATGAATCGAAAACAACAGAACTGATGCAATCAATGCAGTACACAGTGAATATACCATTTCAGAATACTGAGCACTGATAAAACGACGCACCTGATCCACATCACTTGTACAACGCTGAATCAAGTCTCCTGACTTGTTTTTAACATGATAACTGTAATGCACATGCTGCAGATGATCATACAGTTCATTTCGAATGTTACGTGTTACGGTTTCACCTACAACTGCATTCAAACGACCACGCAGATACTGAAACAGACACACAAAACAATACACAAACAAAATCAGAAGAAATCCAGTCCACAAATTGTTTCTTAACACTTCGGTTGATCCTGCAACATCAATCAGAAACAGAAACAAGGGATTTGTAACAGGTTCACTCCCTAATACACTATCAATATAAAAACTGAAAATTAACGGTGAAATCAGATTCAAAATCGTATAAATCATGACCACCAATGCAATGGCCAAAAGACGTCCATGAACTTCTTTTGACACATGCCATATATAACGAATTTGTTTCATACAACCTCCCACAGATAAAAGAAAAAGGACATCAAACTGTCCTTTTGTCTTTTGATTGTATCCAATACCACAACAACTGCGCAGAATGCACATGCGTCATTGTCTCAATCAGATTGAGTTCAATTCCAGCATCGTACATCGCAAGCGCAACATCCATCTGTCTGCTCATGCATCTCACCCACTATTAGGGTAAGACAAAAACGCACAATCATTCAGATTACAGACTAAAATGCTCGATCAGTGCCTGAGCAATCTGATCTGGGCAGCTTGTTGGCTTGGCACCACAGCGATTCCCTTTGAATACTTCTACGACTTCTTCAACAGTTTTTCCAACTAAGATTTTTGAAATTCCCAACAGATTACCAGGACAACCTCCTACAATCTGGACATTCTTAATGATATTGCCTTCAACTTCAAAAGTCATGCTTCTCGCACATACACCTTTAGGTACATATGTAAATTTTTCGCTCATGCCATACACTCCTATTCTAATCAGAAGTTACAAAAACTTCCTTTTCTTTATATCATAATTTGTGACTTATTTCAATTCTTACAGATTTAGGCACCAGAATTGTGTATGAATCTTTCACATGAATTGCATCGGTTTTCGTTAACCTGATGTTCACAGCTATGAAAAAGAGTGCTAAAATAAACAAGTATGAGGAATAGAATTATGAAATATGTATTTTTAGTCAATCCATTTTCAGGTAAAAAAAGCGGAATCCAAGTTTCTGAACTGATTGACAAAATCGCAAAAGAAAGAAATCTCGACTATGAAATTGTCGTAACTCAATATCCAAATCACGCCACAGAACTGGCAGAACAGTACAGTGATGACAACACAATCCTTGTTGCAGTTGGCGGCGATGGTACAGCCCTGGAAACAGCACGAGGCATCAAAAAAGGTGCAATGGCGATTCTTCCATGCGGTACAGGAAATGACTATTATAAAATGCTTGCCCCTTTCCACAGTGTTGAAGAAATGCTGATTAACACACTGGATGGCAAGATTGTCAATGTTGACCTTGGTGAAAACAACATGGGAAAATTTCTGAACTGTCTGTCTCTTGGACTTGATGCTCAGGTCAATCACATTGTTTCCAACAAGATGAGAGACAATCCGCTTCCAGGAAGCATCAAATACGTCATTGCTGCATTCAGAGAAATCATTCGCCCAGTACAGCCTGAAGTAACCATCATCGCTGATGGAAAGAAAATCGAAAAGAAAGTCACACTGGCCGCTGTCATGTTAGGAAGCTGTTATGGAGGAGGCTTCTATGCTGCACCTCATGCTTCATTACAGGATGGCATGTTTGATTTGTGTATTGTAGATGCATTGCCAAGATTTAGAATGCTTCAGCTGATTCTGAAATATAAAGCCGGTAAACATGAACATCTGAAAGAAGTCACCATGATCAAGGCTAAAGAAATCACGATTACTTCAAAAACACCATCTATTTTCCAGTGTGATGGAGAAAGCTTTGTAGAAACATCCATTACATTAAAATGCCACAAAGACAAAATCAAAATGCTCGTACCACAGGAATCACTCTTACAGGAGTGATTCTTTTATTTACATTTAGTTAAAAATACTGTATTCTACATGTCGGAAATGAGTGATAACTATGACATTTAATGAAATGAACTTAAGTGCTCCTATTTTAAGAGCACTTGAAGATATTGGATATGAAGAACCAACAGAAATTCAAAGTCAGTGCATTCCTGTTCTTTTAGAAAACAAAGATGTACTGGGACAATCACAGACAGGTACAGGTAAAACTGCAGCATTCGCATTGCCTGTATTAATGAAACTGATACCTGTTGAAAAGAAAAGACCACAGGTACTGATTCTGTGCCCTACTCGTGAACTTTGTCTTCAGGTTGGAGCTGAAATCCGCAAATACGCCAAATACATCGAAGGCTATCGCACAGTGTGCATTTATGGTGGAGAACCGATCAACCATCAGATTCTTGATCTGAAAAAAGGCGGCGACATCATCGTCGGTACACCAGGACGTGTTTTAGACCATATCCGTAGAAAAACACTTCGTTTTGATCACCTGCATACCTTTATTCTGGATGAAGCTGATGAAATGCTGAACATGGGTTTTTTTGATGACATTATGGATGTTGTTGATGTGCTGCCAAAAGAACGTCAGACAGTTCTGTTCAGTGCAACCATGCCAAAAGAAATTCTGGCGGTTGCGAAAAACATTCAGACTGAACCTGTTGAAATCCGTCTGAAAGAAAAGACATTAACGGTAGAAAAGATTGAACAGCGTTATTATGAATGTTCACCTGTCGATAAAAAGAATCTTTTGATGCAGTGCATTCAGATGATCAATCCATCACAGGCCATGATTTTCTGTAACACAAAAAAGATGGTTGATGACTTATGTGCTGAACTGGTTGCCCAGCAATACCCTGCAGCTGCATTGCATGGTGACATGAAACAGGAATCACGTTCTACGGTCATGGACAACTTCAAAGCGAAAAAGCTTCACTTCCTGATCGCAACAGATGTTGCTGCACGCGGTATCGATGTTTCCAACATGGATGTAGTGTTCAACTATGACCTTCCACAGGAAGCAGAATATTATGTTCATCGTATTGGACGTACAGGACGTGCCGGCAATACAGGTCTTGCGATTACGTTCATCACACCAAGACAGCGCGGCAAACTTAAAGACATTGAAAATCTGACACGTTCCAAACTGACTAAGATGGACTTGCCGACTGAAGCTGAAATGAGACAGCTTCAGCTCTCTCAGATCAGAATGCAGATGAATGAACTTCTGCAGAAAGATGTACACCCTGCCATTTCACAGCTTTTAGAAGAAATGAAATGGATGGGCTACAGCTACAAAGATA
>JAFYOL010000218.1 GCA_017560205.1 Erysipelotrichaceae bacterium
GATTTCCTGCTGCATCATATGTTTTTGTCACTAAAATACTATTGGAGTGCGGCGACTTTTAGCGACACAAAATCTAATCCATATGCGTACTCTAAATCATCTATTTTATGCTGTTTTTAACACTTCATGCTTACGTAGATATTCAACTGGTGTCATATACTGCAATGTTGAATGCCTACGTTTTCTATTATAGAAAATCTCTATGTACAGTTTGAGTGAATCTGTCGCCATGCCATCTGTATAACTGTCGCTTTCATAATATCCTTCCACATAATCAGTAATATCGATATCGACCTCTTTCCAGTTACCAGAAGTGATATCAGTACGACTGATCTCTATTCCGCTGGGACGATTTGTATATTTGGCATTCGATATGTTGTAGGAGGATGGAATCTGTTCTGTGATGATCACATTGTCCTTACTGACTTTCCCATCTTCTCCTGTAGACAATCTCAAATAGGCACTGATGATGTTGGTCCCTCTCAATGTTTCATAGAGCGCTGGATGTTCCATCTTCAATCGATAGAATGAATAAGCATCTTTCAACAGTGGTGCATCTCCCATATAGATATAGGCATGATAACTTAGATTGTTTGGCAAGATATAGTTGTAATGTTCCATGTTCAAATTGCCCCAAGTGTATGCAGAGTGATTCGAACCTACCGAAATATCGATTCCCATGCTGGAATTGTAGTCGATAGTGCTATAGCTATATTCGGGATCGATCACGATTGGATACACTCTGTCTTCTGATTTCATCCACTCTTCATCAATAGATACACTCATGATGCCATCTTCATACGTAAGTGTTACTTCTGTCTCAGCACCTGCTGCATCATAAGCTACTGGTGCTGTGATGTACATCAACAGTTCTTCATTTTCATCGATAACTGCAATCACATTCTCAGAACTTGCGATTCTTCCTGATTCAAAAACAACTTTATAACTATATGTTGATGAAGCTTCCGAACTATAGATCATAATGTCTTCTGAGATCAATCCTGGTTGGATGACATATCTCAGATTTACGTTTCTTTCCATCGGATAAATAATCTGATTATCCTGTAATACAGGCTGTCCTACACTGTTCAACATTGATTTGAGTGTCAAAGATTTCCCTTTTACAGTAAATGTAATTCCTTCTGCAGGATCCACTGGATAGGTACTTTGTATCGTATTGTTTGTATTGGACCATCCTGTATTATTTCTGAAACTGTATGTTGATGCAGTGTTCTCATTTAAAGAAAGATCGATGGGTTCAAATGTCTGATTCACTTGTGCATTGATTGGATTTTCACCAATCACAAGCTGTTTCAGACCTTCTTCTTCAATGCTTGAATACACTGAAGTATATTCATCGATGGCCTGTTCGAATTCAAACCCTTCCTCAACATCAACAACAAGTTCACTGGATATTTCTTTGAATTCGATAGGTGCAATCTCAATGAGTTCAGGAATTTCTGTTGTTTCTATCTTCTCATCCAGTAAAGGTTCTTCAGTTTCAACCGGAACTTCTGTTTCTACAGGGTGTTCTGTAGTTTCAGGCACAACAGTTGCTTCACCTGTTTCTTCTTCTGCTGGTGTGTCTAACTTTTCTTCTTGTTCAACAGGCTCTTCAGTTGGTACTGGAAGTTCTGTTTCTTCTGGAACCTCTGTGTTTTCAGGCTCTATTGTCGATTCATGGAAGATCTGTGTATCTGGTTCCACAGTATTCTCAGGGATTTCCAATGATTCTTCCTGATTTTCTACCCTTTCCATTTCTTGAGTTTCTTCAATGATAATATTATTTTCTTCTTCGGATTCAGGTGTATTCACAATTTCATTTCCAGTGACATCCACCTGATAGTAAGGCCCTGTCTGATTCTCATAGATGGTGATCTTTCTTTCTGCCAGTACTGCACAGGGCTGCAGATACTGCATCAAAAGCACGTAGATGATACAAATCTTAAACAGTTTTTTCAGCATTCTATCTCTCCTTTTTTATTTTTTGTTCAAGACGTTTATTTTTTCTACC
>JAFYOL010000219.1 GCA_017560205.1 Erysipelotrichaceae bacterium
GATTTCTCTTGTCATATTCATAGCTTGTCACATGCCCATTTGGAAGTGTTTTGGATATGAGATTTTGCTGTGTATCATAGACATACTGTGTTGATGCTGGTATCTGTTTCAGATTTTCATAGGCATCTGTCTCTGTCAGCAGATTCCCATATTCATCATACGTATATGTGATGATTCCTCCATTTGGCATCGTTTTTCTGACCATGTTTCCAGTGGCATCATATTCGTATTGGATTATCCCGCCATCTGCCTGAATGACTTTGGTGATCTGATTTCTGGCATTGAGCTCATGCCGTGTGACATTACCTGCTTCGTCGATCTGTCTTGTCAAAAAACCTGAAGCATTGTATTCATATTGCACACTGCTCTGGTCTGGATTGATTTTTTTGATGACCTTCCCTTAAACATTGTATTGGTAACTTGTGACATTCCCTAGTGGGTCCGTCTCACTTGTTTTCTGATTGAGTTCATTATAGGTATAACTTGTTGTTTTTCCTCGCTCATCTGTGTACGTCAAAAGATTATTGTGTTCATCATAGGTATAGCTCTTTTCCTGTCCAAAACTGTTGGTCTGCTTCTTCAGATTATATGTTCCTTCATCATATTCATAATCAATCGTAAATCCATCATTTCTTACACTTTTGATCAGATTTCCCCTATCATCATACGTGTAGTCATAGCTCACTCCATTTTCGAGCGTCTCTTCGATCAGTTCTCCATTCACATATACTTTCAGCTCAGTGTTCCCATCTGGATGGATGATCTTCGATGTATAGGAATTCCCATCTTTTTCGATGGTCTTGATGACGATGCCGTCTTTGTCTTTGATGATCGTCAGTGTTTCTGTATAACTGATCGTATTGATCAGTTCATTGTTTTTATCGTATTGACTGATGATTCGATGCTCATTGTCATATTCATTTCTGATCACGAGCTCTTCATTTGGGTCTGTCCATGATGTCATATTATGATCTGCATCATAGCTGTAGCTGGTCACTGCTCCGCTTTGGTCTGTGAAGCTGATCAGATCATTGTTTTGATCATAGGTATAGCTGACATAGCTGCCATCGCTCATGGTCAGCTTCGTGACTTTTCCATCCGTATAGTCAAAACTGACCGTCTTGCCATCGGGCAGTGTCATCACACTCAGCTGTCCTCCTTCATAGCTGTAGAGTGTCTTCAGTCCTGTTCTGTCGATGATCTCTACTGGCTTTCCCCTCACATTGAACACGACTGTCTTTTCCTTTGATTCCAGCACGAAATGATCGACTTCATAAGACAGATGATATTTTCTGGTATGTTCTGACCAGTAGCTTCCATCTGCTTTTCTTTCGAAATAATACTTGGTCCCATCCTCAAGCAGCACTGTTGCACCGCCTGCAGAACCTGCTGCTGCATACTGTCCTGTATAGCTCCACCCATAGCCAAAGATCCCTGCATTCTCTGCTGCTGTGCTGTTATAGGTCCTCATAAAACTGTAATCCTGATTGAACAGATTGTAGCTGAAGTCTCTGGATTCCAATAGATAGCTTCCTGTGTTCAGATTCACTGGGATGATCCCGTATTCACACACCAGGTCCCTGCCTCGTAGCGCTGCGATCACTCGCTTTTCTTCATCTTCACTCAGATCTTCTGGATCATACACTGTTTCCAGTCTGTTCTTTTCTCCGCGCACAAACAAGATGTTCCCTGGCAGGATCAGGTCATCCTGCATGTTGTTGTCGTCCATCAGCTGTGTCTGTGAGATGCCATGATGGTCTGCGATCCCTGCTGCCGTATCGAATGTACTGGATTCTAGCACTTTGAAGGATGCCGTCTTCGTACATGTCTGACCGTCTTTTGTGATCGTCATCGTTACATCATAGACCTGATCTGCCGCAAATGTTTCAAACAGTCCACTCATCTGCCAGTTGGATGTCAGTTCTTCATCACCCTGACCTTCATAGTCTGGATACAGTGCTTTATTTTTTGTCACTGAACATGTTTCGGTATATACGATCGTATCATTATTTCGTACCGTTACACTCACTTCACTGCCTAGCGGTGCTCTCCCATCGAAGCCCACTGCCTCTAGATCGATGATCCCTGTATCATAATCACCATTCACAAAAGGACGCATGAACAGTTCTGAATCCTGGAGTTCGGTGATATCGATCGATGTGAAATCGACATAATTCACGACCACATACGGTGTATACCATCCCTTCTGATCCCAGCACACATATTCAAATGCATGAAACTGCGCATATCCTCTTTGGTCTGTAAGATACAGTTTGAGTGAATCTGTCGCCATGCCATCTGTATAACTGTCGCTTTCATAATATCCTTCCACATAATCTGTGATATCGATATCGACTTCTTTCCAGTTACCAGAAGTGATATCAGTACGACTGATCTCTGTTCCGTTGGGACGATTTGTATATTTGGCATTCGATATGTTGTAGGAGGATGGAATCTGTTCTGTGATGATCACATTGTCCTTACTGATTTTCCCATCTTCTCCTGTAGACAATCTCAAAAAGGCACTGATGATGTTGGTCCCTCTCAATGTTTCATAGAGCGCTGGATGTTCCATCTTCAAGCGATAGAATGAATATGCATCCTTCAATAGCGGTGTATCTCCCAAAAAGATGTACGCATGATACGATAAGTTATTTGGAAGCACATATCCATAATCTGCCATGTTCAGATTTCCCCAGGTATATGCCGCATGATTCGACCCTACTGAGATATCGATGCCCATGCTCGAATTGTAAGAAACTTGATGATATTCTGGATCGATTACGATCGGATACACTCTTTCTTCTGATCTCATCCACTGTTCATCGATGGATACACTCACGATACCATCTTCATACGTAAGTGTTACTTCTGTCTCAGCACCTGCTGCATCATAAGCTACTGGTGCTGTGATATACATGAGCAGTTCTTCATTTTCATCGATAACTGCAATCACATTCTCAGAACTTGCAATTCTTCCTGATTCAAAAACAACTTCATAACTGTATGTCGATGAAGCTTCCGAACTATAGATCATGATGTCTTCTGAGATCAATCCTGGTTGGATGACATATCTCAGATTTACGTTTCCTTCCATCGGATAAATAATCTGATTATCCTGTAATACAGGCTGTCCTGCACTGTTCATCATTGATTTGAGTGTCAAAGATTTCCCTTTTACAGTAAATGTGATCCCATCTTCTGGATCCACTGGATAGCTACTTTGTATCGTATTGTTGAGATTCGACCAGCCTGTATTGTTTCTTAGACTATATGTTGAAGCTGTATTTTCATTCAATGCTAGACTGATCGGTTCAAAGCTTTGATCTACTTGAACATTGATTGGATTTTCACCGATCACCAGCTGTTTCAATCCCTCTTCTTCAGTACTTGCATACACCGATGTATATTCATCGATCGCTTCCTCAAAGACAAATCCATCTTCTGTCTCAACGACAAATTCACTTTGGATCTCCTTGAATTCGATCGGTGCCAATGAGTTCGTTTCAGTTTCTTCGATGAGTTCGATAGATTCAGTTGTCTCTTCTAACTCTGTAATAGTTTCTTCAATCAATTCTTCAGGAGCTGGTGTTCCTATCAGTTCCTCCTGTAAAACTTCTTCAGTACTTTCAATTTCTTCTGGAAGTTCTGTTTCAACAGGAACCTCTGTGTTTTCTGGCTCAACAGTCTCTTCAGGAATGTCTAATGAAACTTCTTCCTGATTCTCTGTTGTTTCAGCTTCTTGAGTTTCTTCGACGACGATGTCGTTTTCTTCTTCTGTTTCAGGTGTGTTCACGATCTCATTGTCTGTGACATCTACCTGATAGTAAGGTCCTGTCTGATTCTCATAGATTGTGATCTTTCTTTCTGCCAGTACTGCACAGGGCTGCAGATACTGCATCAAAAGCACGTAGATGATACAAATCTTAAACAGTTTTTTCAGCATTCTATCTCTCCTTTTTTATTTTTTGTTCAAGACGTTTATTTTTTCTACC
>JAFYOL010000220.1 GCA_017560205.1 Erysipelotrichaceae bacterium
AGTTGAGGATATAATCGAAAGAAGTATAACAAGGATACCGATGTATGACACACTCAACACGATTAAAATTGACACCAACGAAAAGACCGTGGCTATGATTGCCAATGAAATCAAGCTGCTTTGATGTTGTCAAATTCCAATTCATATAACAGTTACAGCTAATCATAACGATTAGCTTTTTTCTTTATATAAACAAAAAAACTTCCCACAAATGTGAGAAGTTCTTGTAGTCTCTTTCGTAAAATTGATTAACGTTTAGAGAACTGTGGAGCACGACGTGCACCCTTGAGACCGTATTTCTTACGTTCTTTAGCACGGCTGTCACGAGTCAGGAAACCTGCTGCCTTCAGAGCTGGACGATAGTCAATTGATGCTTCAATCAGCGCACGAGCGATACCGTGACGCATAGCACCAGACTGACCAGTGTATCCACCACCGTTTACATTGATTGTTACATCAAATGCATTCAGTGTTTCTGTCAGTTCCAGTGGTGAACGTACTACCATTCTCAGAGTTTCGAGTGGCAGATATTCTTCCAGAGTCTTTCCATTAACTGTGATAGTACCTGTACCTGGAGTCATAAAGACACGAGCTACAGATGACTTACGACGACCTGTACCGATATAAGTTACATTGTTCTTTTTAGCCATTGTCTTTTCTCCTTACTAGCCCTTGATCTTCAGCTCTACAGGCTTCTGAGCTGCATGTGGATGTTCAGCACCCTTGTATACGAAAAGGTGTTTGCGCTGTACATCACCCAGTTTTGTATGAGGCAGCATACCGTGAATAGCCTTTTCAACCCATTCAACTGTGTACTGTTCTCTCATAGTTCTTGTTGATCTCACGCGCAGTCCGCCTGGGAACATTGAGTGACTGTAGTAGTTTTTCTTGTTTGTCTGATCACCTGTTACGACGATCTTATCAGCGTTTACAACGATTACGAAATCTCCGCAGTCAACGTTTGGAGTGAAAGTTGGTTTGTTCTTTCCTCTCAGTACTGATGCAACTTCGCTTGCTAAACGTCCGAGTGTGAGCCCTGTTCCGTCAACAACATACCACTGACGAGTTACAGTGCTTGGTTTTGCCATAGTAGTTTGGCGCATAATAAATTCCTCCTTTGGCCACTTGCAGTTTCCGGGGCTACAACTGGCATAGGTCCGAGTTATATTCTAATCGGTAATTGAACAATAGTCAACAAAAAAGTGACCGAAAAAGTCACTTTTTTTTGTTAATTTTTTTCAGTCAATTTTCTGACTTCTTCTTCATCATAATACACCTTTACAAGGCTTAAACCATGGGGTTTTGCATTGTATCGGCACGCTGTTTTATCTCTTCTATTCATGATTTTCTGGACATCCTCAAGCGTAATTCTGCCTCTTCCAACTTCCAGCATTGTTCCTGTCAACATACGCACCATGTATCGCAGAAAGCCTTCTCCATAGAAGCTGATACGCACCAGATTTCCTTCTTCTTTAAAATCAATGCGATAGATTGTTCGAGTCTGATCTGGATCTGTTTCAAGTGAATTGGCACAAAATGAAGTGAAGTCATGCCGACCAACAAACAGCTTGCTGCATTCCTTCATCTTTTCAATATCCAGATGCCAAGTTGCCTGATATGCATAACGCCAATGGAACACATCCGGTTCCTGATCCTTTAATGAAATCAGATAATCATAACGTTTTGCTTCAGCACAGAATCTTGCATGAAATTCAGAATCAACTTCTTCTACAGATAAAATACGAATGTCATTGGGAAGATGTCCATTCAATGCACGCTTCCATCCTCTTGCATCCAGATAAAACTCTGTATCGAAGTGGAAAACCTGTCCTGCAGCATGTACTTTTGCATCTGTTCTGCCTGATCCTGTAATTCCAGTTTTTACACGACTGATATATTCAATCGTGTTCTCAATTGTTTTCTGTACTGTCACTTTATTAGGCTGAGTCTGCCATCCTGAATAATCATAGCCGTCATAACTGACTATGCACTTAAAACGTCTTGTCATAGTACAAACGCCATCAACGCGATTACAACGACAAGAAGCAGACTTCCTGCAAGCAGTACAAAATCTCTAAAGCAGAATTTAAGCTGCTTATAACGCGTTCTTTTCTGTCCTGGAGCATATCCTCTCGCTTCCATTGCATTGGCAAGATCTTCAGCTCTTTGGAAGGCTGATACAAACAATGGCACAATCAAAGATAGTACAGCCATGATTTTTTCATTCAGTTTTCCTTCCTGAAGATCCACACCACGGCTTGCCTGAGCTTTCATAATGCGTTCTGTTTCTTCAATCAAGGTTGGAATAAAACGCAGCGCAATAGAAATCATCATTGCAATTTCATGTGCAGGAACACCAATCTTTTTGAAAGGCTTCAAAAGATCTTCAATTCCTAATGTCAAATCCAATGGCTTTGTTGTAGCAGTAAGACATGTTGTGACCATAATCATCAACATCAAACGTACTGCAATATACAATGTGTTAAATACAGCATCACTGTAAATCTCAAAACTTCCAAACGCAATCAGAACATAACCTGTCTTTACGGCAAAAATATTGATGACCATCAGGAAAGCCAGCATAAACAGCATTGGCTTCATTGACTTCCATACAAACTTAAGACTAAGTTTTGCCAGTAAAACTGTGGATACAATCACAAGCGCAAGTACAGCATATCCTAAATATCCTGCAGGCAGGAAAATAGAAACCAAAACCATCAGCATCGCTAAAATCTTAGCACGAGGGTCCATCTTATGAATCACTGAATCATAAGGCAAATATTTACCTAATACAAAATTACCCATGATTCTTCACCTCTTTTGCAATCAATGCGCAAAGTGTTTTCATATCGTAACAGTCATTCGGCAAATGAAAACCACGTTCATTCAACATCTGTCTGAATCTAACAACAGATGGTGGAAGAATATGAAGTTCATCCAGATAAGTTGTATCTTTGAAGAACTCATGAACCGTTGTGTGAGAATATACTTCTCCCTTTTTCATAACCACAACCTCATCACAGTAATTCAATACATGTTCCATATCATGCGTTACAACTAAAACTGTCTTTCCGAATTTCTGATTCAGTTCCTTAAAAAGACTCATCATCGCAATGGCACCCTGTGGATCTAAACCAGCTGTTGGTTCATCCAGAACCAGAACATCCGGATCCATCGCAAGAATACCCGCAATCGCAACACGACGCTTCTGTCCTCCTGAAAGATCCAAAGGTGACTTTTCCAGATAACTCTGATCCAATCCTACCAGTTTCAAGGCACGAATCGCCTTTTCCTGCGCTTCTTCTTCAGTTGCACCAAAGTTCTTTGGTCCAAAACAAAGGTCTTTTAAAATTGTTTCTTCAAACAGCTGATATTCAGGAAACTGGAAGACAAGCCCAACATGAGATCTCAATGCCTTCAAATTGGTTGCCTTCTGTTTCGCTACAATTTCAAAATTCAAAATATTCAGTTTTCCACTGCTTGGAAGAAGCAGTGCATTCAAGTGCTGAACTAATGTTGATTTACCACTTCCAGTAGCCCCAATAATTGCGGTTACTTTCCCTTCAGAGAATTTCAAATCTACATCATGAAGTGCAGCATACTCAAACGGCGTCTTTTCTGAATAGATGTAGCCTACTTTGTTGAATTCAATTGACACAGCTCATCCACCAGCCCTTCCAATGTAACTGATTTATTCAGTTTAATCTTATTTTTTTCAAGTTCCTTGATGATTTTCAATGAGAACGGAAGATCAAGATTGCTCTTCAACAGTTCTTTTTCTCTCATCATGATTTCTTCTGGTTTTCCGCTCATTACAATCTGACCATTGTTCATAACGATGACAAAATCACTTTTTGTTACTTCTTCAATGTCATGAGTAATTGAAACCAATGTCATTTTTGTCTTTGCGTGCAATTCACGAATCACTTCATTGATTTCGTTTTTTCCCTGAGGGTCCAGCATACTTGTGCTTTCATCAAAAATCATAATTTCAGGAGCCATCGCAAGAACACCTGCAATCGCAACTCTTTGTTTCTGTCCACCAGAAAGCTTTGTTGGTTCAGAATCAAGGAATTCTACCATGTTCACCTTCTTCGCAAATTCATTGATGATTTCATCCATTTTTTCAGGTTCAACACAATGATTTTCAAGACCGAACGCAATGTCATCTCTTACCGTAGATCCAATAAACTGGTTATCTGGATTCTGGAAAACAATTCCAACTTTATTTCTGATTTCCTGAAGATTTTCAAGTGTCAATGGCAATCCGTCAACAAAGATTTCTCCACTGTTTTTTTCTAAAAGTCCAATCATCAGTTTCGCAATGGTTGATTTACCACTTCCGTTATGACCAATGATTGTTGTATAGGAACCTTTCTCAATCGAAAAAGACACATTCTTTACCGCATGTGTTTGTTCATCATAAGAAAAGTCTAAATTTTTTACTTCGATTTGTTTCATACATATCTCTCCAAAGCCATTCTATTATAACGCAATCGTGCGTAAAGCACAAATATCATTCTCTGGCTTTTGTTTCCCTAAACAAATAAAAGGCTTTTCAGCCTTTTATCGTTTTGTAATTCTGAATTTCTGGTATTCACCCGACAGGCAATATACCTGATTTGCAACCTTAAAGACATCATGCAGAATTGTGTTGTTGTCGACAAACATTTCACGCACTACGATCAATGTCTTATCTTCAGCGCCCTCTTTTACAAGATAGCCAGACTGACGAATAATCTGTGCAAACACAAACAAATCTTCTACAGCATTAAAATGCATATGGTGTTCAATTGCCACACGTGTACCAATTGGATATTCAGTATTGAACTGATTAGAGAACTTCAATGTATCATCAATAAATCTACTGCTCAGGTAAGGGAAACGAATGTTGTACTGAGCTACTTTTTCTGAATAAAGTTCAGTAATCTTGCGAATATCCTGAAGATAATCTCCTTCTTCAAATTGAGGGATTTCTTCAACTACTTCTTCAACAGGTTCTTCTTCAGAAACAGGTTCTTCCGATTGATCAGCAGCCTTTACCTGACCTGCAATTGTCTTCATCAGTTCATCGACTTCAGGCGTGTTATAGGACTGAAGTGGTTCAAGTTCAGCTTCAATTTCTTCTGACAGATTAACGAATACAGGTTCTTCTGATACTTCTTCAATCTGTTCAGCAATTTCTTCAATCAAAGCATCGACTTCGATTGGTTCATCTTCCACGACTTCTTCTTCAACAAATTCAAGAATTTCTTCTGTTTCTTCCACAGGTTCAGCTACATCTTCAACAATGTCTTCTTCAGTAATCTGCTCCTCTTCAACGACATCTTCTTCAGGTTCATCTTCTACAAGGATTGTGGAAAGAATCGTTTCTTCAACTTCTTCTGCGAATTCTACAACCTCATTGATATCGAGCTGTTCTTCAAGAATCAATTCAATTTCAACATCAAGCTCTTCTTCTGTATCATCCACAACAATCGTAGAAAGGATTTCTTCCTGTACTTCTTCAACTGCTTCAGGTTCAGCAGCTTCAACTTCAGCCTCAACAGGTGCAGGTTCTACAGGCAGTTCTTCTGATACTTCTTCAACAACTTCTGGTTCTTCTTCAACCAATTCATCATCGTCATCTTCAACGATAATAGTTGACACAATTTCAGTTGCAGGTTCAATTTCTGGTTCAATGAAAGAATCATCGGTTACATGAAAAAAGCTTGGACGACCATATGGCTCATCCATATCACTGAGAGTTTCGAAAATACCCAATTCCTGCTGAACTTCCTGCATTGCTTCTGCAAATTCATCAACCTTTGTTTCAACAACTTCTGGTTCTTCTTCAGCTACTGGTTCTTCAACGATTTCTTCAATAAGCTCTTCGACCTGAACTGTTTCAATCTGAGTTTCTTCAACAATCTCATCATTCGAAGCTTCTTCCAGAACTGTCTGTTCAACAGTTTCTTTAACAGGTTCTGACTTATCAGGTGTGTCATTCGAATCATCAATCACAACAAATGTCTTTTCCTGTTTTTCAGCTTCTTTTCTATTCTTATATACATTATAAGCTACTGCCCCAGCAGCAACCACCAGCAAAGGAATAAGTTTCTTCATACATGCCACCTCATCTTTCTATTAGTTTATCATAATTATTTTGTTTTTACACTTACAACAGCGACACCATCACCAATATTTTTACGGAAGTCGCAATTGTACTCTTCAGCTTGTAAAAGCCATTCTCTGAAATCGCGGATTTTTCTGCAAAGCTGACGTGTCTGACGTGACTGAATGAGTTCAGGATTATCGACTAACCCATGAAAACATAAATTATCAAGGACAAAAACTCCACCTTCAGCAAGATTATCCTTAAACATTTCCATATATCGACGATATTGTGCTTTTGCTGCATCAATAAAAATCAGATCATATTTTTTATCTGTTTTAAAATCATCAATGTTCATTAAATGAACATGAACACGATGATCTAGTTTCTCATCAAGAATATTCTGAACTGCCTGTTTACCACGAACTTCATCCAATTCGATGGTATCAATTTCAATGGACTCATCACATCTTGCCATTTGTATAGCAGAATAGCCAATGGCAGTTCCCAGTTCCAGAATTGATTGAGGTTTTCTCTCTTTTACTAAGTCTGTCAGAAATTCTATTCCATCTTTCATCATAATGGGAACATTGTTCTCTTTAGCAGTAATTTCAAGTTGTTCAAGTTTATCCATCTTCATTCCTCCGTAGCAGACATATTATATCACAAACAAACAATAAAAAAAGGAACTCAAATGAGTTCCTAAGTAACCTGGCAGCGTGCTATCTTCACATGAGCACGCCATGCTATTGTCGCCGCTGAGATGCTTAACTTCTGTGTTCGGGATGGGTACAGGTGTGTCCATCTCGCTATCGCCA